>JABXKB010000374.1 GCA_013375485.1 Promethearchaeota archaeon
ATCTCCTGTATCGCCATTTTGAACTTTTTTTGTATTATGACAAATTTGATCCCAAACGTTTTCTCCTTTTCCGTCTTCATTCCAAGCGCCTTCTATTTGATAACTTGATGTAGCAGCACCCCATAAAAATTCTTCTGGAAATTTTAATTCTTTCACCTTTATCCTTTTCCATATAAATATGATTTAATTAGGATTATGTATTTAAGGTAAGATTTAAAGTTGCTTCAACTTAAAATATTCATTATTGGATAAATTAAAAAAATAAATAAAAAATTAGTTTAAGGGAAATCAACTTGTCCAAAAAGAGTGCCAACAGCCCAGAAAAATCCTGTACTTGCTCTTTCCTCTGGAAGAATTGATAATTCTGTAACTAAAGCCATTTGCATAATTCCAATGATAGTGTAAAACGTATCATATAATAGGAGAGTAAATAATAGCCAAAAGAAGTAAATCCACTGAGAACTCATTAATGATGGATCTAAATTTGGAGGAAAAAACAAAAGAAAAAATGATATGGAAATAGCCGGTGTAGCAATGATCAACCACGGCTTTCTTCTACCTATTGTCGTTCTAGTCCGATCTCCTAGATACCCAATCAGTGGATCATTTATGGCATTCCATACAATATATAAAATCCATGCAAGTTCCCAAAAAATTAGATCAATTTCTATAACTTTAATATAAAAATTCATTAACCATGCGGCAAACAAGCCTGCACTTAAATTAAATCCAATACCCCCCACAGTAAATTTAACTTTTGTAGAGCTTTTAATTTTGAAATTATTTTCGATTGATGTCATTAATCCACCAGAAAAAGATAAGTATACTTAATCGAGCATTCTTCTTTTTTATTGGAAATTTAATTCAAAATTAAAAGATTTGTAAAAAATGAGATATTTATCA
This sequence comes from Promethearchaeota archaeon, assembly GCA_013375485.1. GTDB lineage: Archaea > Asgardarchaeota > Lokiarchaeia > Sigyniarchaeales > SOKP01 > Loki-b32. Next base: position 904 of record JABXKB010000374.1, read on the forward strand.
TTCAATAAAAATTCGTTTTTTATTTGGGCTTTTTAGATTATTACAGCTAAAATTAAATTCAATCAAAGACTAGAAATTAATATGGAAGCTAAAGATAAAGTTTTAAACGTTTTTAAAAGTACTTCTAAACCTTTGCGTCCGGGTGAAATTGCTGAACAAACAGGTATTGAATCTAAAGAAGTATCTAAAATCATAAAAGAATTACGTGAGGAGGGAAAAGTCTTTTCCCCTAAGCGTTGTTATTACACGTTAAAATAGGTGCTGAAAATCATTTTATTTTATTTTCTTTTTAACCTCTTACTAGATATTATAAACTCTTTCTATATTTTACTATAATTTTTAAAAAAAAAAGAAAATAGATGACTTCAATGAGTATAGTGAAGTGGTGTAAATTTTTTTTCCTGTTCTTTTATAAATTTAGTTTCAGTATTAATGTATCCGCAATTCACACATTTTACTGTTTTAGGTGGAAAGTAATTTAAGACTTTAGGTATTTTCATTGAAGCACAATTAGGACAATAATAATACATTTTCTAAAACCCTTCGATTTAAATTATCATTATCTTATCTTAGTGTTTTTAAAAATCATTAAAAAGTACTATAATTTTATTTAGATTGTAATGATTGATTTTGTACAACCAATTTCTGATGAGTTTAAGAAAATTAATTTCATAAAAGGAGCTAGAGATGGTAAATATCCTTATTCACACTCTTTACTTATAGGAGATTTTTTAATAGACACAGGGATTTCTAGTAGACTTTTAAGAAAGCTAAAAAGAATTTATCCGATAAATAACGTATTACTTTCTCATTGGCATGAAGATCATACTTCAGGTAATAGATTATTACCTAATACTAAATTTTTTATCCATCCAAAAGATAAATTCTTGATAGAAAATGTTAATAAATTTAATGAATTTTATGGAATTTCTAATTCTCCAGTAGAAGAAGAATTAGAATGGCTTATGGAAGGTTTAAAACTTGAAAACACCAAAATCGATAATCTTTTAGAGGATAATCAAATTATTAAAGTTGGGAACGGTTTTGACATAAGGATAATTCATACTCCTGGCCATACAGCGGGTCATTGTGCATTTTTAGAATTAAACTCTAAAATCACATTTTTAGCAGATATTGATTTAACTAATTTTATATTTTATGCTGGTATTGACTCAAACTTAATCGATTTTGAGGAATCACTAGACAAATTAAGTCAATATGATATAAAAACGGCTGTTACTGGTCATAGAGGAATTATTGAAGGTGAAAAAGCAATAAAAAAAGAATTAAATGATTATAAGTCTATAATTTATAAACGAGATGAGCGGATTTTATCCTATTTTTCTGAAACCAATCCGCAAAGGATAATAGATTTGAAAAATAAAAATATTATTTATAAACATTATAGCCAATTCAAGGAATATGAAATTATTGCTGAGATGATAATGATCCAAAAACATTTTGATAAGTTCAATACTATTGGTTTAATAGAACAAAAAGGAAATGGTTATATTTTAAGTTAAAATTTACATATTGGAGAAATCTTTAAAACATAAAATAGGGGGTTGAATTTGGAAGATATTGTCTTATATGAAAATGAAGGAAAAATTGGTAAAATAACGTTAAATAAACCAGAACAAAGAAATACTATAGATCTACAAGTTCTTAAGAGATTAATAAAAGCATTTAAAGAGAGCGCGAATAATGAAGATGTATGTGTGATTTATTCTGCTAATGGGAAACATTTCACAGTTGGAGCCGATTTGAAATATGGATATGCTTTATTATCTGATAAATCTAGGTTAGATGAAACTGTAGAATTTTTAGAATCTTGGCAGATATTAACAAGAACAATGCTAGCACATCCAGGCATTATTATTGCAGGATTACATGGTTGGGTTATAGGAGGGGGATTTGAGCATACCTTAGCCTGTGATTTAAGAATTGCAGCAAATGATACTCGAATAATGTTACCTGAAGTTGGGATTGGACTTTTTTTTTCTAATGCATCAACAAAACTGTTACCTCGAATAATAGGAGAAGCTCGAGCGAAGGAATTAATGATTTTAGGAAATGAAATATCTACTGAAGAAGCATTGAGAATAGGGTTAGTGAACCAAGTCTGCAAACCAGAAGGACTTAAAAGAAATCTAAAAAAAATGGCTAATAAGATTGTTTCGAGGGATCATTTAGCCCTCAAATATACTAAAACTTTTATAAACGAAAATCAAGATTTAAGTATTGAATCTGTTTTAGCTAGAGAATCAATTGCGATGAATACAACTGGACAATCCGAAGAATTGAGAAAAAGATTGGAAAGATTTGTGAAAGGAAGACAATAACCTTAAATATTTTTTATTCAATTTTTATAAAATCTTTTTATACATTCAATATTTTAATTTTTATGAAACGAGAAGAGCCTCTCCTCTTCAACAAGTATCCTAAATTAAAGAATAGGGTTCCTTGGATACCTTTACTTATAAATGTGCCTACAGCTAATGAAAGACTTACAGAATTGGAAAAAGAGTTTGAATTTGATGATGGAGAAATCTATATTAAAAGAGATGATAAAAATCATCCTATTTATGGAGGGAATAAACTCAGAAAATTTGAATTTATATTTGGAAAAGTGTTAAAAAAGAAAAAAAAAGGAGTCGTTACAAATGGAGGAATTGGAACAAATCACGGATTAGCATGTGCTATCGTTTGTCATGAATTAAATCAGTCTTTAAAATGTCACATCTATCTTTTTCATCAACCATTAACCTGGCATGTTCAACGCACATTATTATTATTTGATTATTTTGGGGCAAAGCTACATCTTGGTAAAGGAGATATTGGTACTTTTGTTAAATTTTTATTTTTTAAACTAAGGCATCCAAGATATTTTTTAATGTTTCCAGGAGGGTCTCCCTTGCTTGGAATAGGATCTTCTCTTGGAACTATAGGATTTATAAATGCTGCATTTGAGTTAAAAAAACAAATAGATCAGAAAGCTATTCGTGAACCTGATACTATTTTTGTAGCAGGAGGATCAGTAGGAACAGCAGCGGGACTTGTAGCAGGTTGTAAG
>JABXKB010000001.1 GCA_013375485.1 Promethearchaeota archaeon
ATGAAAACGAGTTTTTTACTAGTCATGTCACTCAAATGGCACACTTATTTAAAGAAAGCCCCAATGCATTAGAAATTAACTCACAACCTGCTTTTGCTGCTAAAACACTACCCGATGGCAAAAGATTATTTAGAAGAAAACATGGGTTTAATATTACAGTAGATGCAAATGGTAACAATGAACTCGTTCTCACAGTTCCATATGCCGCAGCAAAAATTAATGAATTGGAGTTAGTTAATTGCGAAGCGGGTGATAAAGTTGACTTTATGGTTTATGATTCTGAGCAAGGTTTGTATCAAATAAATATATTGGGAATGCCAGCAGAACAAGTAAATCCAAACCTCATGTTAAATCAATTTGGTTTTGGAGTTTATTTGCCAGACGGTGCATATAAAGATATTTCTAAATATGATGCTGATGTTTACGGAACCATGCGACTAAAGATAAAATATTACAATAACTCCGCTATTCAAAGAACAATTTATGGAAATATTGTTTACCATGAGGTGAAAGAATAACTATGAAACCAGGAAATATTTTAGCCTTTAAAATAAACAACAATACCACCAACTTTTTCTCTAAAGCCATTAGTTTAATTTCTCGCTTTACAGTTGGTAATTGGCTTCCAAACAATGATTCATATAGTCATGTATCTATATTGGCAGAAGAGTTAGATATGCATTATGAACTAACATGGCCTCGTGGCGGTAAAAATCGTATAAAGTGGGATAAATATGACGTATATCAAGTTGTACACAATGATTTAACTAATGAAAAACGACAACAAATACTTGAATTTTGTCGTACAAAGGCACACAAATACAGATATGATTGGTTGTGTATAATAACTTTTGGTCTTTTACGTCTATCTAATAATGCAAGCGTTTGTTCTAGATTTGTAGGTGATGCCTACGCAGCAGTAGGCATCAATTTACGTAAAAAATCAGAAAAATTACTCTCTCCTAATGAGATAGCACATAATCCCAATGTTAAGATAAAAAAAATATAGTTATTTTTTACTGGCCTTAGATGGCTTATCTTTATTGGCCTTAGATAGTTTCTCTTTATTGGCTTTTATAAGCATATTTAACTCTTTAACTGCGCTAATAATTTCTATATTGCGTATACTTATTTTATTTGACTCTTCTTTTAATTCTTCCATTCGTTTTTTTAAAAAATCGAATTCTGTTGTTAACTCTTTAATCCTTTTGTCGATTATCTTTTCCACCCTCACCTCCTAATTCTACGATTACATTGTTTAACTCGTGTATTGTTCCAGCTAACTGATCTAATCTAACATCGATAGATTTGATACGTTCTACGCACCCGCCACGCTCCTCTACCAAATTAGTTATCTCTCTACCTAATCCCTTTACTCTTTTTTTTAGCATTTCTATTACTTTTTTCATACCAATATTATACCTGTTTAGGTATTTTATATGGTATATTAAAGGTAACATGTCGGTAGTTTTAAGACTACTTCACTACGAAAGGAATTAGTGCACATGGCCACAAAACAAGATTTGATTTATGAAATAGTTAAAGAAAGTCAAGAAGAACTTAAAAAAATCCACGAGGAACAAGTTCGTCAAGGTATTCACATTGCTCAAAATACAAAAGACTTAGAGCATCATATCAAAAGAAGTGATCAATTTGAAGAAGATTTAAAACTACATAGAAATAATGATTTACGCCATAAAAATCCCCTTACAGTTAAGGGTTTATTTGTAAAATCAATATGGTTTTTTGGTGGAATAGGTACAATAATAGGTGCTATGTACGCATTATTAAAACTTTTAGAAACAATAAAACAATAATATTTTTTGGTTGTCACGGTCATATCCGTGCCTCAATGAAAGGAGACTTTTATGAGTCAACACAAAGCTACGTTAAGGAAATCGTTAAGATCAGCCTTAAAACACAAAAATCTTGCAGATAAAATCATAGATGATATTTATGCTGTACAAACTAAATTTAATGCTGCAATGGATAAAATCGACGCAGATGATTCTTCTGCATTAGATATTGATTATGCTTCTACAATAGCCGTATCTATTTCAGAATATGATGCTGCTGGCGTTGGACAGCATAAAGCTGACATGAGAAAAACTCTTAGATCGGCTCTTTCACATAAAAAATTGGCAGATGAAATTGTTGATTCTATTGAAGAGTTGCAAGCTACTTTGAGTGCTCTTATGGTTAAACTTGATGCGGATGCAGGTACGCTATCTGGCACTAATGTCGCTACTTTTGGATTAAGTGAAATGGGTGCTGATTCGGTTGGCTCAGACGCACAACATAAAGCATCTTTTAGAAAATCATTGAGATCAGCTCTTTCTCATAAAAGATTAGCAGATCAAATTATCGATGCAATTGAAGGTATTCAGGGAGCTATAAATTCAGCTCTTGCTCAATTAGACATTGACGGTCCTGGTGCAACTGGCGCATTGGTTGGCCTTTATACGCCATTTAAAGTAACTGCCATTGACCCTGATTCAGAATAAGGAGTAATATATGGGACGTAAAGATAATATAAAAAGATTAAAAGAATTAACTGAAAAACTAGCTAAAAAGAAAAAAGTTAAAAAGTCAGTTAAAAAGAAAAAAGTAGATGCCGATATAAACAAAGATGGAAAAGTCGACGAAAAAGATATTGAAATCGTTAAAAAACAGGCCAAGAAAAAGAAATCTTAATCTTAAAATTAATTAGTAATAAAAGGACCACTTATAGTGGTCCTTTTTTATTTGTCTTCTTGATATTTTTCGATTAATTCGACCATTTGTTTATACAACTCTTCAGCATCTTCTGGTTTTAAATGCTTTGTAGTAATTGACTTCATCATTCGTTGTGGATGTACAAAAGAATTCAACAATTCAACTTTAACCTTCAATCTCACTATTAGCCTCCGTTTTTATAATTCCAAAATCAAAGTGAAGCAGTGTCAGTGCTTTTATATTAGTATAGATGATAACGATCTTCTTCTACCTGTATTCCCATTTTATATAATAAGACTTCCATTGCGGTTATATATGTTAACTGCAGTAGGCGTATTTCAGTCACCTTATGGTGATTTTCTGTTTTAGCTGTAGAAAAAAAGGAAACAGAGTGATCATTGTGAACAAACAAACGATCAGATTCACTTAGTGCCGTAATACACCATTTATCTTCACAGCTCACCGCTGGCCGTCTCCACACTTGAATCTTATATGGACCTATTTTATTTGGGATTATATTCGACAAAAAACCATTATTCATCTTCTATTGTTCCAGTTAATTCACAAATGGGCTTAGTAAAATACAATCTATATGTTACAAACATTTCTATTGGTAACTTCATTGGCTTATCTTCATGATTTTTTACTACCACATTAAATCCATAGCCACCCCAATCCCCAAAGCCCGCTTTAACTTGAACTCCACCCCATCGAAAATAATGGTGCTTTAACGCAAGTTGTTGTGGCTTAGAAACCAACCAAAACTCTTTTCCTTCTTTCATAATACTCTTTAAAGTCTCAAATATTTTAACTGTATCTGTTCTATTACAATCAATGGATACAGCATTATTTTTATTTACTTTACGTATTGCGGTTTGACGTTCTTTCACCTCCCTGAGTTCCTTAATTGGATTATATTCGTCGCCATCACTATCCAATAAAAAGTGATCAGCTATATCTGGATCATGTTCATAATGCGTGAGTTCTGATTGACTTGCAATACAAGTTAAAACTTTACCTAACTTGCCATTGGCGCATATCGTTCTAACATATGGAACACCTATTGCATCAACATATTGAACTACGTATTTTCTGGGTAAATTAATAGACTTACTGACCATAACAACTTTTCTACTTAAACGATCACCATATCCCGTTTTCTTAATTAAAATATCACCGATTGCAAAGTTTGTGTCTTTATTTTCTATTAACCACTTATAAACAGGGTTATCATTTTGTGTTGTTTTGATTTGTTTTTTGAATGCATCAGTTATTTCTGCTTGCCACTTACTCATAGAACTTCCTCTGCTTTCTTGAAGGTCATTGGCTGTTCAATATACATAAAATAATTCGCCTCAGTAAAATGTCTTACATCTAACTTAACACCATCTGTCGTTATCAAGCTATGTAAATAATAGATACGACTACTCCAACTACATACCTTTCCCTCTACTTTATATTTTTCTACTATATATTCATTAATTTTTTTGCCATCGCCAAATACATCTTCCCATACTTTAATTCCAGTTTTACAATTTGCCATCCATTTTTGGACTTCAACATCTTTCTTAAAGCGTAGTCTTGATTTCTCGTTATATCTACGTAGTTTATCCACTATCTTATTGTGACGTTTACGCGCGTTACGCGGGTCAAATTCTGTACCCAGTAACACACTATCGATTTGTGCTGGATCTATTTGATACTCATAATTATCAAAGTCTTCAACCGCTATGGCCTCAATACCGGTGCCCAATTTGCCGCTTTTTAATATTTTTTTTACATATACTATACCGTTGTCGTTACGTGCAACAATGTATCTTTCTGGTATTCCATCAATCTTAATAACCTTGTTGCTTCGCTTGTTGTAACGAATTAACGTATCGCCCACTTTAAAAAAACGTTGATACTCTATATTTTTGCCGACAGTAAAGGCAGTTTTTACGCTTTTCTTTGTTCTTGACAATCTTTCTAAACGTTCATCTGGTATTTCTAAGTTTTTGAAATGCATGAATTTCCCTCCTTATTATTATTATTATACAAAACAAAAATTAACGATAGTATAATAGAGATGGTACGGTAAACAGGAGATACTATGTTAAGAATTTTTAAATGTAGAAGAAGCTCGATAGCATTAATAGGTATCGCAATCTTAACTTTTCTTGGATATACAAAAGGATTAGATGTTTCTATGGCTATCTCAGGGATAGTTTTAGCCGTTGCTGGTTCTAATGCTTATGAAAAAAAGAATAAGGATGAATACTAATTTATTCCATATTAGATATATCATTATCTAACACTATAATGTGTTTTTCTTTAGTTAAGCGCACTTTATATCGCTTTATTTTAACTTTTTCTGTGACTGTGCCGCGAACTGGACATTTCCATGTATATTCTGCTTCATATTCATAATCTAACCAATCTTCTAATTTTTTTTGACCCTTTTTCTTTCTCGCCATTTTAACCTTCTTTGTATTGGTCTAACTCCAACCACTCCGTTTTTAATAATTCGTATATAGCCATTCTATATTGCTCTAACTGTTTTGGTAATTTTTTGCGCCTTATTAGCTCCATCCACGCCTGTAAACTACCATGCATTATAACTTCATTATACTTATTGATTGGCGTAAGAGTCTGCGAAGTGAACCTATCACATCCATCCATTTCAAATCCTTTGGAATTTAATTCCAATGCATCATTGGTCTCTTTTATATATTCTGCAATCCTACGGTCATCCTCAGCAACCCCTGTATCAATCTCAGATACATCTGGGATATACGATTCTAATTGTTTAGTTGAAGGTAGAGGCGTGATTTTAAGGTCAAATTGACTTAAAAAAATCTGTACAAAAAGTGGACATTTAATGATAAATGTTGCGTTTGCGATTTTTAGAAGTTCTTTATTTAAGCGAGTCTTAAAATAAATATCGGATACGTTTTTAATTGCGCGGCCGTTTAAATTAGCGCTTAATAAACCCACATAACCATGATCTAATACATTAATTTTACTTAACAGCATACAATAATCCCTTTATGGAACTATTATACCTATTTGTCTTCATCGTCTTCATCACTTAATAAAATATTATCTATTGGATTGTCTACAATCTTTATTATTTCGTTTATTTGCTCTAAATCTCTTATTTTTTCTGCCCGTTCATCCATAATAATAATTTTTTTGTCAACTATTTTCCACACTCGAATGAAATAATCCCGTAACTCAGCGTGCTCTTTTTTAGACAAATCTTTTCCTTTTATATAAAGCGAATTTCTTACAAAGTTAAGAGAACCTCCACCCTCTTCTTGAAAAATTGTCCACTGTTGGTCTTGATATCGTACGCGATACGCCAATTTTGGTCCCACTTGGACACAAAAACTATTTAAGTGGGTATATCCAATATCGCGGCCATATTTAATTTCATTTAAGTTTATATTATTTATGTAGTTTTCGATAAACTTCAATATCTTTTTAGCAACTTTAATCTTCTTCATTGGCCCCCAATACTATATCGTTGATAGAATCATCAGTAATTCTTAAAATTTCTTCACACTTATTATATTCACTGCCATTATCTCTTTTCTCTTTTTGAGCACGATATGCTTCACGTATTTCATTGCTTGACTGTTCTATTTCTTTTATTAACTGTTTGCGTATTTTTGATGGTATATCTCTAAAGTGCACGCGGATTGTTTGTTTTTTGCAACAAAACCCATTTGCATTATAGGTTTCTTTTATTACATCAATCCAAGAATTACTCCAACTTAAGTATAATGCATTGCTTGAGTCAAGCCACCAACCAAACCAACGTGCTTTACCATATGAAAACTTAGTCAATATCTCTTTTTCTTTTTTATATTGTCGTACCATATAGTCTACTGTAGAGCGTATTGTTTCTAATTGACGCTTAACTAAAGGTGTTATTTCTTTTCTTCGCCAGAACATATATTTACCTTTTAAAAACCACAGTATTTACGGCGCCCCTTAAATCCTCTTCGCTTAATGTTGAAATTTTATATGAATCATCGCGGTCAGAAATGGCATCTGCGCCATATAAATAGCGCTTATACGCACTAAAGGCTCGTCCCAATGCCTTTATTAAACCAACTTTTTTCGCAAATTGATCTAATGGGTGGCATCTAGATTCGCCAACAAAAACCTGATTACCATTTACCAAAGCAACAACCGTCATCTTTTTGTCCACATAATGCCTAATACACACTTTTTCAAAAATTATTTTTGCGGTATCTAAATTAATTGTCATCATTCTTCCCTTCTTTTTCAACAAAGCGAAAATCTTCGTCATCTGTTACTTCATTAATTCCAGCTTTACATGTATATTCATCATTTAATACGATTCCCTCTATGACTTCATTCATTATAAGGTCTTCATAGTTTGCCTCTATATAGTCAATTGTATTTCTATCTAAAAAGTTTAAACGCTTGCTTTTATCAGTTCCACATATCAATATCTTTGCGTGATGTTGATGCTCAAGGTACATACTGCCGACTTCATCTAACATTTCAGTAAACTCATATGGACCATGGAGCGTTCCACAAAGATACTTACATTTTTCTGGATCACCAGTAGCTACTGCAACCATAAACTGTTTATCACGTAGTTCATTAAGGTCCATAGTTTCAAATTCGCCAACAAAATTCTCGTCTTTATTAACCGGTAAATCACTCATACAAATCTCCTCAATTTAAAATATATTAATTTGTCGAATCGGTTTCAGTTAAAAGCTATCTCCCTAGCATTTTTAAGACCTTTTCTTCATCTCGTTCGTAAATATGCATGCTATGAGCTGTATGAGTATAATGTCCAACTTCTAAATCAGGATAAGCGTCCTTAAGTTCATCTATCATTTTATACATTAAACTGATAAACCATGGAAGGTCATAAGTTAGTCCCAAAGTAAGGTCATTACTTCGCATGACGATGCTTAGATTAAGTTTATTATCACGAATCAAGAAGTTACCGCCAAGCGTACAAACAAAATCTTTATTGCCCATATAGTGATGTTCTGGCAGACTAAACCGTAAAAGTGCTTGACGTGTATCTTTGTCTGCTCTTAAAGATTCAACACACCATTCCCATGGCGTACGTGACACTGCTTCGTAAGCGTCATTGCCCAAACTCTTCTTTTGCCAAATCAAATGACCATAGGCCGAGTTTACTGTTCCATCGGAATTAGCTATCTTATTCCAAAACTTAGAAGCCTTAGCAAACTCTTTGACATCGTTAGTGCACGAATTATATAGTTCAACCTCTTTTTTAGTATATTTTTCTATTATCTTATTGCGCTCTGCATCGCGTGTTATGATTGGGTCGGGTTTAGGATTTGTTACTCGAAATGTATAATCAGTAATCTCGCGCACAGCTTGACCGCGTGGTGATGCTTTGTATTCATAATTAAAATAAACATCTTCTAACGAACCTAGATACGCTTCGTGTAAAGTATCATAAACCTTCATCACTATCTCCTTTAATCACAATTATTACATCCACCTTTTTACATGTTCTTCATATATTCTACGATTTGATCTAGTAGGACTGTTATAACGGGTCCACCAGTCAATTGGCTCGCGTTTTTTATAACCTCGTTGAAAATCGCGTAAAACTATGGCACCAGATTCTATGGAGTATTCTAAGTCTGTAGTTAATTGCTCAATATCAAAATCATATCTATTGGCGGTTGTATAGTTAATTTGACTCATTCCAAAGTCAAAACAAATCTTGACTTTCTTAAACCTTTTAACTCCATTAACGCACCGATCAATCAACACAAAATCCCCATCTTGTAATGGATTTAAAAACATTCCATCTACTGTTTTAAATTTTTCAATACATTTACTTTTTTTCTCTGCAATTTCTTCATGACTTAATTCTGTAATTCCACTAGTACAATTCTTGGCACCCAAGTCATACTTAGATTCTTGCATTAAAATAGCTGTATATAGTCGCGCATCGATTTTATACCTTTTAGCAATTTTATAAATTATATTAGATATCTTAAACATTTTCTTTTTATTGACTTTATACGTTTTGCTTACCAATTTAAGTTTTTTAGCTGTTTTAAAATTGTTTAATATTTGACAGTATATCTTATTGCGTTTACAGTCTACGGCATATAAGGTGCTTGATAATATTAAAAATATTAGTACATGTCTCATCGCTTTTTCCTTCTATCAATGTCTTCAATTATTTTTACTATCCACATGTTCACTAAACAAAATATCACCGCAACTACACTTAAAGTATTAACTTTAATATATAAAGCAAACATGTTTAATAGGCATAATATGAACCATCCCCAAAATCCAAATATAGGTTTTTTCATTTTAAGCTCCCTATAACTATAAGAAGAATTATGCTAATTATAATTAAAACTGCCAATGCAGCAGTAAAAATCAATGGACTTAATACCCAGAACCATGACCATGTAATTACGCCACCTAGCTTTAAGCCAATAAAAAGAATAGTTAATAGTCCCCAAAAACCTATTCCACCGCCATTTACTTGAATCTTATCGCTCATATTAAGTCTCCATCCAAATACAAAATAAACCTAACACTATCCATCCTATTCCTGTTGAACTATTGGTGATATACATACAAAAACTGCCGGCTACGCAAACAGCAATAGATGCTATACCTCTCGCTATACCTCTTGCTATATCTCTATCCATTATTCCTCCGCATCGCGCTCCCATAAAACTTCTTCTAAATTAGAAGTCCATTTACCATAACCATACCTTGTTTTTGTTAGTTTTTTCATTAACTGACCAGTTCTATTAAATAAATGTTGATAAACAAAAGTAGATTCTTTAACAGATTTTCCAGTTCTTTCACTAATGTAATTAGGGTTATATTTTTGCAAAGCAACTAATACTTCAGTTTTTAAGTGCTGTCTAAAATCATTCATTGTCCAACCAGAATTACCTAATTGAACTTCACTATCATGTTTATTTAATGAAGCTTCGTTCCAATTTTTTTGTACGTATTTCTGTAAATACATTTCTACCATAGCTTCATATTTTTTAATGTCTGCATTTGTTACTTTTCTCATTACCATCTCCTCATTCTACGACGACGGGCATTAGGTGTCTCGTATTTATCACTATATTTTGTATACAATACTTCCATAATTTTAAATGCGTTATTCATATGAAAATCATCGCCTTTATTTTCTTGTATGTATTTCCATAAATTATATATAACAACTTCTGTATCACTATTTTCTAAAAAGTTTGACTCATTTAACCACTTTCCAACTTTTGTTTTTAATGGGTGTAATTTAGTACTATTTTCTTCGTATGTGTCAATGATATTTCTTCTCATTTCTGACCTAATTCTATAATATGCATTATCTGTATCAATAGTAAATTTAAGCATTGTAATGTCAAAGCGAAAATAAATATGATCTTCAATTATCTTACGTAGATGCTCATTGTCGACATTAACTGTGCACTTAAAATCGCCACGAGGAAAACGTAGGCTTGTTCTCCCGTGATAATCTTTGTATAGACATGGTGACCATATAGATTTTGGCGGTTCAACATCATTGATAATTTCTTTTATATAACTCATACCTCCTCCTCATCAATAGAATAAATGGGATTTTCTGTTTTATGGGTTAACATTTTAAATTTACAGAAATTAACTAATGCAGCACCATTACCAGTCTTTAAATACAGTATAATCCACTTTACAACTTTATTAGATAACTCTACGTCTCTAATATTCCATTCATTATTTTTCATTATTTCACCTAATGCACTATATAGTCCACGAAGTTTTTGTCTAGCAGATCTTTTCTTTCTAACTTCTGATAAGCCTATATGATCTATTATTTCATTAATACGCTCAACCGGTATATCTCTCCAATTATATAACAATTGTCTGAAATTACCAAGTTCGTGACTACCAAGTAATTTTAAGGCGTCTTTTTCTTCAAAACGCTCTCGTATTTTAAATATCCTTATTTGTATTCCATCACTTGTTTTATTTTCTAAATCTAAAACTGCATTTTCATCAATATTAAATTCTATATCAAAGCTTTCAATCAACTGATTACGGTCTTCCCATCGTATTGAATTATAATCATCGAGCTCTTTTGCCATTAAAAGCTTTATTATATTTTCTTTTGTTATGCTGGCAGGTCCATCCCAACCATTACTTACTAATTTTAGTATTGTCTTATTATCTAGCGTAAACTCATTTGGCAATTTTGCCAATTTTTCATCTAAAGGATTAAAAACTGGCTCACAAAGCTTTGATACAAAATCCATATCATCAAAAACTTTGTCGTCAAAAATACCCATATTGTCTCCTTAATAAATATCCAAAATAATTACATTAAAAAATCGAATCGGTTTAATTATCAAAGCAAAATATAAGTCTTGCCTTTAATTTAGTTGGATTGTTCGGTTTAAGTAAAATTTGTATGGCATTGTGTTTATCTTGTTCATGTTTAATGTAGTCTAAAATAGACACCCATTTCATAGGTCTTTCTTCTATAGGAATTGTAGACCGATCATAGAAACACGATGCTGCTTTACCTAACCACTTTAAATAATCTGTTGGCATATCCCATTCATTAAGCGCAACTCCCCGTGTTGTAAGATGCTTACATTCACGCTCTTGCCAACAATATAAGCGCCTTAAAGATTCTTTAAACTCTTCCGGTGTTAACCATGAATGACTATGGAAATCCCAACCGCTATCAAAATGTATTTCATTAGCAAGATCAACAGAAACATCTTTTGGCACTCCACGACATTTCCATTTAAAGGGGCTATCAGATCTTACGTTGGCCAATATACCAAATAAACCATAATGTCTTCCGGTTGCTGAAATTTCTCGCATTACTTTCCATGTGCCATCTTTTTGAATAGTGTGATGGCGATCAAGCCGCCACTTACTTTCACCTTCTTCGCGCCATTCTATGTACATATGTATATCACAACCCATTATTTGCCTTCTACAACATACCCAAGTTCTCTAGCTTTAGTTAAAGATAAGTCACCCTTTTTCTCGCCTTCACGGCGAGTTCTTTGATAACCAATCTTATCAAAGGCAACAAAGCGTCCAGTTGGTATTACTATTTGGTAAACAGTTCCCTCATCGTCTTGGAAATGTCCATCTACACCCAATTCATCCGCTACGGCTTGAGTGGCTTCAGCAAGTTCTTCAAAGTATTTCTTAATCTCGTTTTTCTTTTTTTCTAATTCAATGAATTGTTTTTGAGCATCAGTCATTATTGACCTCCTTATTATTAGCCTTTTTTCTGGCGTCTGTCCACTCTTCTTCAGGTAGGTTTAACCATGCTTGATATTTTGCATCTCTTTCTGCTTTTGCTTTTTTCTTTTCTTCTTTTAAGCGCCTTTTATTTTTACTTGCATTCAAGCGTACCTGCTTTAATTCTGACTTTCTACTTTTAGATTTCCTCATGCATTTCCTCCATTGTCATTATCGTCATCATCCCAACCTTTAATTTTTTCATCCAAATCTTTATCGCCATCTATTACAAAGAATTGACCATGCTGCCTAATATTATCTTTATGTACCTTAGTTCCATGTGTTTTTGCTGCCGCTTCTATATCTTTTGCCAATCTTTTGATTCTTTCTTGTACAGAATTTTTTTCATCGTAGTCTTTGTAAAGATCATTGGCCTCTTTATTAATATCTTTAGTTTGCTGTAACATTTCCGATAATTTCATTGTTTCTACTTTACCATCGTCTTTTCTAACTTTAACATTAAAATCAAAGCCATCTTTTAATATGGTTTCCATAATACGAATCTTATCGATCTCTAATTCTTTATATTCATGCAATAAACCATTTTTATAGTTTGAATGTCCTGCATTTGCGCTTGGTTTTTGCAATTCATCACTTATTTCTTGCTGTCGATCAAAGATTTCATGTAGTTTCTTTAGTGTTGTTCTTGCTTCTTGTTCTACTTTTTCAACTTCGTTTTTAAATTTGGCCTCAAAATTCTTTAACTCTTGTTTTGCTTTTTTGTGGCGTCGTAACCCTAAAACATATAAAATTATAATGGCGGTTAAACATCCGCATCCAAAACCCGCACCAAAAAATACTAACCCTAAAGTGTTCAACATCATTGAATTTCCTCCCTATGCTATTAAATGATATGTGTGATATATATAACTACCGTTTTTTCTTAAAACGGCTTGAGCCTTATGTCTACTCCAACT
Source organism: Promethearchaeota archaeon (assembly GCA_013375485.1). GTDB lineage: Archaea > Asgardarchaeota > Lokiarchaeia > Sigyniarchaeales > SOKP01 > Loki-b32. The sequence continues at coordinate 12,930 of JABXKB010000001.1, forward strand.
AAAGTGCCGCAAAAGACAAAAATATTCATACGTTATTTGATTACTTGCTGTACATCGCCCCATAAACTTTCCTATTCTATGTCTACTTTTAAAATACCAGGATTACCAATCTTTTCAAAAACTTTAAATCCATAGTCTTTCAACAACTTAATTAATACCTGTTTTATTTTGCCTTGACCAGTTATGAATTGACAGTGATACATAACTCCACAAGATCGAGCATCATCAACTAATTTATTAACTTCTCGCTTAGAACTTTCTACTGTTTGTCCATGAAAATCAATTATTGGCATCGATTACTCCCAATGTTTTCAATAAGATTATTAATGCTTGTTTTTCTCTTAAAAATCGATTTTTTCTAAGTTCTCGCATTGCCTTTTTATAATGATAATTTTCATACGCAATTAACAATAAAGGCGTAATTAATATACAAATTGCAAACCACTCAAACATTTAATCTCCATAAAAATAGGGACCACTTAATGGCCCCCAACATTAAAAATTATTTATGAGGATTTATTCTCTGATAATATATCGAATCGGTTTCAGTTAAGAGTTTAATATCGCTTTTATTAATTCTAAACCATTGATTTCCAATGCTTTTTCTAGTTCATCGTTACCGTTATCAATAGCGTGCGCTCGAAGCAGTGTCAAGAAGTCATCGGGAGTTATTGACTTATTCATTTTTTTATGCTTTAAGGCCCCTTGAAGTCCATACTTACGAAAAACGCCAGTATTTAAGTTATCGTGTATATCTAGATGACTTTCATTTTCAGCCAACTTTTCTTTATCTTTATAGGATACTATCTCCATGGGTTTACCTGACCAATGTTCAGATACTAATTTTCTAAGTGTTGCTGTAGCGGGGTGATTTGGATTATTTAATATATCAGTGTGACCACGAATTGAATTCTCACCACTATGACCTACACCTATCCATCCTTCTTTATGGCCGGGCGTTGTATCATAGTCATCTGGATGATCATATTCATCATTCCAATCGCCAGGTTTTCCTTGTATTCCCATTAAAAAAGCATTATGATTTTCATTTGGTTTCATGGCGTGAAATTCACCTTTTGGAGAAATCCAGCCGTGTAACGTGTTTAAATCACTGCGCATTTTACCTGTTCCACTTAAATCATACTGCTCTTTAATTAACTCTTCATCGAACTCAATCATCATCTTTTTCATGCGTTTACGCCAATTTGCAAGTTTTTTAGAGTCAACTTTGTGACGACCACGATTTAACTTTTCTGGAACAGCTCTTGTATTTGATGCCGCATAACCCCTTGAATTGTCTTTGCGATCTGGGGATAGCTTTTGCCCTGTCTTTTTCTCGGCACTTTGTATTTGCTTAACAATTGACTTACGGTTACCGCGCCCAGAACTTTTTTTAGAAGCAGTACCATTTTTACCATCTTGCCTGCGAAGTGCATCGTCCGCTTTTGTTTGTGCTCTCTGAGCGGAACCGGGTGTTTTCTTAGCGATTCTTAGTTTCTTAAGACAGCTTTTACACCTACCACCTTTAGTAGATACAGTATTTGAACACCTAACACATTTATGTTTTTCTAATTTTTCCATACTCATATTATACCATGAACTGCGCTTATTAAATTACTAATATGCCACTACGTTCACCAAGCGTAACATTTTGTAATTGTTCCATGTTAGGAAATTGTGGTTTATCGCCTTCTGGCTTAAAATATTCAGGATAACAATCTGGATCTTTCTCCAATTCTTGTTCTTGCCATTTTTCATGATCTCGTAGTTCTTTAATGGTATAAAATGGACTGCCAAAATTAGATATTAAAACTTGATTTGTTTCTATATCGTAGCAATACGCATAATCGGTAGTATTTGAATCTTCCCATGGCCATGGCCAACCATGCATATTAGGCAAAGAAACATCGTCTCTTTGATCTAAAAATAACTTAAGTTCTTTCATAAAAAGGTTTGGTGTGTTGGCTTGTAATAAATTGTCAGGAAGTCCATCTTCGTAACCGTCATAGGATGTAGATCCTAAATACCTGTATTCTTGATCTTTTTTAATATAGTAATCAGCTCTCGTCCCCATTATTCCCCCTACTTCTTGTTCAGGATTGCTTTCTCAAACGCTTCATCTTTTAGCCATTCTTTATATGCATCAGCGACATCATCATTATCCCACCATTGCCAATCTCGATTCACGTGCATAGCAAAATGATAACATGGCAATTCTTTTATGTGATAAACACACATGGCAGAATCTGTAAAAACTGCAATTGATTCTCTAAACCACACTTCTATTTTTCTATCGTTTATATAATTTACATAGTCTGCATCACGCGTTGGTATTTTAGGGGTTTTAGTGGGAGCACCCAAGTTTTCCTCATTCACAAAATTATATTTAACCCAACACTCTATATGGTCATAATCTTCCCAATCATCAAAGTCATATTCTTCAACTAATTCATATATATAGTTATTAAGATCCACTATTTGTCTGGCAACTTCTAAAGTTGATTTTTTACTTGATAGTTTCTTTTTAGGTGTACTATTTCTCCCTCTTGCCTTACAGTTTCCCATAATATTTTCCTTTCCGCAAACAATCAATCATCTTTATATTCTCCTACAAGAACAATTTTTTCTAATTCTTGATCTACATGATATTTATTTATTTCTTCTTGAATTATTGCCGTTAGACAATCTGGTATTTCGCAGCCCTCAATGCACCACTTTAAATCTTCCCACCTACCACCTCCCCAAGTCGATACATATATAAGCATATCACTAAGCGGCATTACAGGGACAGCGTGGTATATATAATTATTCAAACCTATTTTATGCTCTTTCCACCACATTTTTAAAGTATGTATATCGTCGTAATTATCGCATGCTGTTCTATGTACATCTGGTGTCCTTTTAGGTTCGCGTGGATGCGCAGAAAGTTTTTTGTGGCGATTAAGTACTTGTTTATAATACCACATTAGATCTTCTTTTACGGCATCAATCAACTCGTGAATGCTTTCTAGCGCATAACTACAATCACCAAATCGCTCATACATTTTTTTAGCCGCATTTCTTAAAATTTCAAGTTCGCCATCACAACCTTGATCTAGTTTTTTAAGTTTTTTAGGTAAATTCATACTATCAAAACCTTCTTATTTATTGTTGCGCCATTGGACAATCGTCCGGCATTATAGAACCGTCTCCAACGCTCTTTTTGCTTATGCCACAATCATAACAATTATCATGTATTCTTTCTCCATGTAAACAATTACAACAATTATTAATAATTTTATTTTCTTTTTTGCTTAAAAAAACGTCTTCAAAAGCTTGGTCAAATTTCCATTTATAATATTTTTTAGCGATTCGTTCTGCCTTATCGTAATCATAGTAATCTTCTAATAATAACCACTTATTGTGGCAATATATCGCCAATCTTTCAAAAGGCAATTCTGCTATATGATAAATCGTTATTTGCAAAGCACCCGAATCATTTAGGTCGCGTTCAGCTAAAAGCTTATCTTTAGTCCAAATAAAATCATACTTGCCACAATCATTTTTAACTTTAAAGGTTGGTGCTTTAAGTGGCATTTCAGGGATTTTAACGGGTTTTTTTATAAGTCGAAGTACGTTTAACTCAAGAAAATCTGAAATAAACTCCTCAGTCTCTTCACAAACTATAAAATATTTCAAATCATATTGTTCTTCTATTGCCTTTATTTCTAGATATTTTTGTGCTATTAAATTAACAGCGTCTATATTTATTTTAGGTTTTTTATTTGCCATATTATTCCTTTACATTGGTTGAAGCTGGTATTTTAATAGTTTTACCAAATCTTTTTAGTGGATGTTCAGCATCACCTTCTCTACTAATTATATAGAGACACTGTGGAAATTGAGTACCCGGCGTTAACCACCCAGTTATATCCACATCACAATAACAACCATCAGTAACAAAAACATTAAGATCAGCTTTACGTTTTGCTATATCCCTCATTGAGCTTTCTAAGCATGTTCCACCAGATTCAATCATGCTTCTATCTATTCTCATACCAAGTTTATATTCTTCTGAATAATAATTCGACGTATGAAATAAGTTTAATCTGCACTTTCTAGAACCTGCTCTTAAGAAGTTATCTACTATTTCTAAAAATTCATTAAGTTCTTCAATAGATATAGAGCCAGATGTATCTAAATAAAAATTAAGTTTTGGAAGATCGCCAACTTTAGTACCCGGTGCTTTGGTTCCGAATCTACGAGATTTTCTAGTCCACGTTGACTTTCTTTCGTGTCCAGAAGCTGATTTCTTAATCGCTGCTAAAATTTCACCACGATAATCAAGCTCAGCACGCCTAGCTTTTAGTTCTTCAAGTAAATCTTTCATGCCACCAGGAAGATCGTCATAGGACATACGTTGTTTTACCATCGCGCGTTTAACTAAATCTTCTGTTGCTTCTATCATATCTCTTTCATCGCCCGAACCATCCCAATCATGAGAATCAAGCGTATCCATCATTCCTTTAGCTTTCCCAGTTCCTTTGCAATCTGGACATACTTTACCTGATCCGCCCGTCCCACTACAATCCTTACAGGGCTTTCCCTGATCATCTTTACCAGTTCCACCGCAACTTCCGCATGATGCTTCACCGGTACCATTGCAAGATTGACATTCTCCCTCACCATCTTCACCCTCTTCTATTTTCCTTAAGAGTAAGTCATAATAGTGTTCCATGGTTTTGCCTTCTGGCCATGGAGTCTTTTTACCGTTCTCATCTTCATCATAATAATCTTCTACATGAATCGTATATCCACAACAATTTGGATTGGCACATTGAACACCCATTTGTAGAGCTTCTTTAGGTGGACATTGTGAACAGCCTTTAGGCAAATGCTGAATAAATTGATTAATGGCCATATCAGCTGCCACATTCATGAGTCGTCTTTTATTGGGCGATAATTTAATAAATGGAACACGCATTGGGTGCTTATTTGTTATATGATATAGTTCATGTAATAAAATCGCTTTACGCGCTTTATCACCAATGGACTTTTTATTTTTATCCATTGCTTCATTTAGATGATGACAGAAAAATTTTGGATTTATAAAAAGATCCCATCTTTTTGCATCTGCATTGAAACTTACTCCAGCTGTAGGTAAAGCATGGGTATACATGATATTGAGACATTGTAGTATTGCTCCCATAAAGGGGTGCGATCTAGTTGTTTCATACAGCGCAGTTGCCAAACAACGATCTTGCTCTTTTACTTCAACAAACTCTTTATCTAATAATTCTTTTGTGACTTTTGTCCTTTTTGTCTTTGCCATTATATCCTCCTCCTTGTAAATAACAATAGAATCGGTTTAAGAAAAAGGCACGGTTATCAAAAGGAGGTAAGATGACCGTGCCACCAACATTAGCTGTTATTTCTTTTTAACAGCGCGATCGACCACAATGTTTCCTCTAAGTATATCTACTAAATCAGGATGTCTTTTGGTGAAATCTTTAAAATACATTGAAATGTTTACACCTTTTTGTTTGAACCCGCATCCTTTGAGTAGATTAACGGCCTGATCAGATGGAATAATCTTAGCGACTTCCGCCATTACGTCTTCGCTAATTTTATCGCCTGGACAGTCAGACGGTAAACCACCATAATGTTGAACAATTGACTCTATGGTTATAGCAATCATGTCACCTTTATAGTGTTTTGTATCTGAGTGTTTTTTGAGTCGTTTAAGTGCTGATTTCTTATCGGAGAGTAAATCTTGAGCAGTAACTGGAGCCTCTTCATAGCAAAATTTATGAAATTCATTACCAATTTCTCTTCCAAGAATAGAACACATAACGTCTCTATGTAGAGCTCGTCTATCTTTTACACCGGCGACTGTTGCGGCTTGAACCTTTTCCCAAGTTCTTGGTGAAATATACTTGCCATTTTCTTTAATTTCAGAGGTTGGTTTATAAATCCAAGTACCACTACCAACAAAATGCTGTATATCGGCATCCCAATTCTTAGCATCCATATAATTAATGAAAGCCATTGGGTCATATTCAACTTCAAATTCCTCAAATCTATTTTTGAGGGCTGCATCCATATGGTTAACGTCATATTCCGCAGAATCTGGGTTAATACACGCTGCAAACATTACACCATCTGGAATCTTTAATTTATGGACTTGACGATCAGTTAAAATCTGCATAAGGCAGTTCATAACGCCCGTTGTTCCACGATTAGGCTCTTCAAAAAGAATTAAGCCTTCCATGTCAGGACTAATTTCCTTATCAGGCCAAAATTCTGGAATGAAATGACAAGTTCTTTTGAATCCATCAACTTCTGAAGTTTCAGGAAAACCAATCATATCTGGTGCTTCCATATAGGCCACACGTAAATCTAAGAAAAAGAAATTGGGATTTCTCTTTCTTTGTTTGTCTACCCATTCTTTTACAATGGCTGATTTACCAAGACCAGCTTCACCCGTAAACAATGGGTTAAAAATTTGTCCTTTCTTTCTAGCTTCCCATGCTAAATCCAACATGTCCAAAATTTTTGTAGGTTTCATTCATCCTCCTTTTTAATTTAAAAAATAATCGAATCGGTTTTAATCTACTAATAATATATAGTCTGATAATTCATCTTCTAGTCGTTCAACGTTATCTTCTAGTTGTTCAACGTTATCTTCTAGTTGTTCAATGTCACTTTCCAGTTTTTCTATGGTGTCAAAATATTCATCTGCTAATTCTTCAGTGGCTCTTAACTCACCGTTTATCTCAGTCAGTTTATCTTCTAACCCACCATTTGATTCTTCTAATAGTTCAAAATCATATTCAATGCTATTTAACTCCCATTTTGCTAATTCAGCCTTATTGTTTGCATCATCGAGTTCTTTTTGTTTTTTGCACAACAATTTAAGTAAAAAAGTTCTTTGTATCATTATAATCCCAATTTTTTCCTTAATTCTTCGGGTATTTCATCTAAATTAATCTTAGAAAGATCTAACTCTTTTTTCTTTCTACGTTTTGCTGGTTCACCGTAAAACAATTCCCCTTCAGATAGGGTCATTATTGTGGCAGGACCAGCATTATTGGGTTTATATTCATGTTTTGATTTGGGTGCTTCTTGTGGTGGACATTTAGTTATTTTTCCACCTTTTTCTAAAAATTCTTCAATTAATTTCTTTGTTGTTTTTGGCATTAATACCTTCCTTTGCTTTTGTATATTTATCAATAATTTCATTTTTCAATTTTAATTGTTGTTGATGGCTTGCCAATTCATTCATTGTTTTGGCCATTTCTGGTTCTAATCTGTCCCTGTTTAACTTTAATCTGCTTTTGTAGTGTTCATCTTGTTCTGTTGGAATTTGACGAATTACTTGAGAATATTCATCACTTAAGTCGCTCAATTCGACACGTGTTTTTTCAATCTCTTTTGTTAAATATGTCTTTTGCTGTTGATAATACTCAACAATCTCTTCAGGTGTCATTTTCAAGATCTTTTTAGTTTTATTTTTAACATAACTATCAAATGATTTACTCATTATAAAACCTCCATAATTATAAAAAATAATCGAATCGGTTCTAAGTTTCTAAACTAAGATGATAATCAAGATAGTATAATGTTTATAGGAGTATAATTATGGCGGACAAAAACAAAGAAATAACTGATATTTTTGATCATGGATTAGATCGTAAGAATCGTAAAATATATTTTGGTGTTTTAGGGGATGAAGATGAAAGTGATTTTAGTTGGAGTTCGGTAGAACAAGCAATACGTGGAATGCATATTTTAGTTAAAGATAATCCTCGTTTACCTATAGAGCTCCATATATCGTCATATGGTGGATCGTTAGACGATATGCTTCGTTTAATTGATGAAGTACAAATATGTCCTTGTCAAATAAAATTTATCGGAGGGGGAAAAATACAATCAGCAGCTACATGGTTAATGGTAGTTTGTGACGAGCGCAATTTATATCCAAATACTCAAATTATGCTTCATAATGGTAATTGTGAGGGTTATCCTCGTACATATACAGAAAATAATATAGATAGCGAGCAATGGACGCGACAAAACAAAGTTTTAAAAGAAGTGTTTGCCAATAATACCCACATGCCTTTTGAGTTTTGGGATGATGTGCTTCAACGCGATTTATTTTTAAATGCTGACGAAGCAGTGTCGTTAGGTCTTGCTGACAATATAGTTAAATATAAAAAGCGTGGAAATTTACGTAAATCAAGATCAGCAAAAATGGCTGCCAATAAAGACGCCGATGCATTAAAGAAATTAATTAAAGCATTGTTAAAACGCGTACACAAAAAGACGATAAAAACCATCAACGTTAATATTCCTATCATTGAAGAATGTGACCCCGATATTGTAGTTGGTGACAATATTAAGGAGAATAGTGATGTTAAAGATACTCAAGGACAGAATACAGGGGAAGGCGCCTAAAGGAGCAAAACGTAGCTCTAAATGGAGAAAAGTTCGTAAACAATTTCTAAAAGATAACCCTAAGTGTGCAGTGTGTAGTTCTGTTACTTCATTAGAAGTGCATCATTGCATACCATTTCACTTAGCGCCCGATTTAGAATTAGAAAATGATAATCTAATTACACTATGCGAAAATAAAAAATATGGAGTTAATTGCCATTTATTAATTGGACATCTTGGAAACTATAAACGAGCCAACATGCAAGTTAAAATTGATGCCATTACTTGGAACATGAAAATAAAGCATTAAATCTTAAAAGTTATTAAATTTTTATTCCCGATCCGTTTTTTTATTTATTTGATACTTGAATTAACCATTGCATAATTAGCACATTGTAAAGCGACTAGACCTAAATTTCTCCACATATCGCATTGATCTTGCATATCATCGATGCACAATTCAACTTCATATGCACCAGCTATTTGACTGCTATATATTTCTTGTTTTACTATCCATGTGGGCCGTAAATCGCCATCTTTTCTCATCATTAATTCATAGTTAACTTGTGAAATTAAATTACTATTTAACCATTGTGTAGTATCTTTTCTAGCGCGTTCGCTTCTACCTGTTACAAATAGTATTTTATAATTGCGATACGCATAACCCTCTACTATATTCTTACACCATTCATTTATTGGGTCATATGGTATGCCAGCATAGAATTTATCCCAATCTTGTAATTGTGCATGTAAATGTCTACTTGTAGAATCGCACAATGTTCCATCTAAATCAACAATTATTGCTTTCATTCTTTAACTCCATGTCCATTGTGATATACAACTTTTGTCATGGTTAAAAACTTATGAATAGGTATGTATATGGTTATATCTTCGCCACTAACTTCAAATTCAACTTCTTTATACTTAATGTCCTTTATATATCCCACTTTACCATCAATCATCATTTTAGTATTTAATCCCCAAAGTGAAAATCTAAGTTTTATGTAATTTATTATATTATTTATAAAATCTTTTAGAAAGGAATAAATGAAAAGTACTAAAATCCCCTGTATAAACATCCAAGTTAATTCAGGAGAAACTATTTTTACCATTTCTTGAATAGCGTGTTTATCCATCAACACCTCCTAATATTTATTATACTTTAATATATAGAAGATGGCGAAGGCCGAAGTTAAACTTAATATTAAAATTCTTTATTTAATATGTTGTCAATCTCTTTTTCTATTTGATCTTTTTTTAACTTCTCTCTACATTTATTTACTGTTTCATCATCTGTACACTTTACAGCAGTACAAGTGGATTTGCGCCGATTGAGGTCGTGAAAGGGGCATTCCCAGCACGATATGTCAATACATTTCCCCTTTTGCCTAATAATGAGTTTTAACATTGCAACGTCATGTTCATTCAACATAAAGTTTTCCATTGTCTTTAATTATATTGTGTCTTTTTTTAACATTTCTTCTATTGCATCGTCCATTTCTTTATCTTTCAAATATTTTTCGTAAGCTTCTTCATGGTGATATCCACAGTCTCCAGAACTTTGCCATTCACTTTCTTCACTTTCATATGGTTGTTCAATCCAACTGTTATCTTCTAATTTTTGTATTTCAAAAACGTTTTTCTTATCAGTAATGGCGACCATTCTATCAAAATCGAATTCACAGGCAGCAGGGCTATGGCTGCACCCCTTACATCTATATTTTCTTCTCATATTAATCCTTTATTCTAGTCGCCATTAATTTTAAAAAAGATAAAGTCTTTTTTAAATGTTCGTGTGGCCACTTATCATTGGGCATTTTTTCCAAAAAACCTATTGTTTTCTCTAAACGAGAAATAGTAGTTTCTAATTCTTTTTTAGTCGGAACTTCTTCTGGGTCTATCATGACATAATTACCAAATGATTTATTCATTGTCTTTCCCCTCATGTTTCTTTTTTCTATTGTACTTTGTCTTATCTGGTGTAACGCGTGTAGGCTTAATGGGAATGTGGTATTTTATTGTACATTCGCTATCCGCTTCAAATTCCATAATTGAATTTTTGCGCCTATGATCTAATTCTTCTTCGTAATAATCAATGTTATCAGCATAATAATCAGACATGCCAAAAACATAAGGGTACATAATACTTGTTGGATAACCAATTAACGGTAATGTTGCATTGTCATGCCCCAATCTAAAGCTACAATGGCCAAATTCATGCCATAAAACATTATGAATTGTGTAATAATCATCTTTATATTCTTCAAAAAAAGATCTATCAATTCTAACCTCTGGAAGTCCAAAACCATAAATTCTACAAACTCCAACAGCGGGATAAGTTAGATCTTCAAAATCCACGCTATAATCGATTTTCACTGAATAATAACGCTCAAACTCTTCAATATATTCAACTAATTCTGGTGGAGGTGGAGGCACCTTTTTATCTATTTTTTGAAATCCACAAGAAGAAATTAACAAAAATAAAATAACTATTTTATTCATAAAATTCCCCTGATTTTAAGTTGTCATAAAAAGCTGCTGCTGCCTCTAAATCTTCTTGTGCTATTTCTTCAGCTTCTGGATTTATTATGCCATTAACGGCTGCATCAACCTCTTTTATTTTGCGGTGCTCATTTACATCCATTGTCTTAACGGCGTTATTTTGAACGACGATAACGCCCATATCATTTGAACTTTCACCTTGCCAATGGACATCGCCAGTTAGCGAATAGCCTTTAGGTTTTAAAAAGTTATCGATTATGTACTGTAACCATTCTACGTAATTGTAGAACTTTTCACCGCCATCCCATTCTATATAATTACCACAATCACTTGGAGTCCATTGACACCATAGTCCAGGTTGCGTTGAAGGTGGACAATTATAACTCATTAAACCTGAATAACTTCGATCAACTTGACCCGCAAAACAACCAGAAAAATCCCAATGATGACCAACATAAAACTCTCCGTCAATTCCATATTTAGAATCAACATTAAATGCCATTCTTCGTGTTTCGTTAAAACGGGTTAAATAAACTTTAGTATCATTATCTAAAGTTTTGTTTAACTTAAACTTACCATGAAAATCAGTAGTATATCCCATTATTTCTCCAATATCTCTTCTACATTAAATCCATTTTTAAGCAATATTTGCTTAACAGTTGCTTCTGACATTTTTGTTTTTTCTGCGTAAATTTTTAAACGTTCTTTGGTTATCGGATCTTTTTTTAGCTCACGATAATCATAAAATGTAAAATGCAATACATATTTACCAATTACAAAAAATAAACTACTTTTGTATTTAGCAAAACCAAACTTAATGAATTTAGTTTTATTATTCCTTGTAAGATACCATGGTCCCTTTTTACATTTCTCAAGCCACAACCCTATACTCCAATTTGAACATTTCATCTTTAAAAGCCTCATTTTTCCTCCTTTAGAAATTTAAAACGCTTAAAAGTGATACCTGTTATTGATTCTAATTGTTGTAGGTCGTTGGAGTGAAATTCAATTTTATATTCTATATGTGAGCAATATTTGATAAATAAAAATTTACGCATTACTTGTTTACTATAAAATCTGCGTCTTAAGGGGACAAAATTACTTAATCGTGTTCCACAACTAGGACACATATATAAATTAAGATTAAAACCATTATGCATTCTGTAAGTTTTATGACATTTTGGACACACGTGACGTAATTTCCATTTTGATACTAAATCTCCCACTGCTCCTCCTACATTTCAAAAAGCCAAGGGCAATATAGCGCCCACTCTTTTTTATCGTTAAATATTAAAAATTGAACTTCATATTCATCATCGTCATGGTGCGCCGGTACTGCCAATACATCATATACCTTTCCCACAGTTATTCCTTCCACTAACTGTTTTTCTTTACGCCTATTAAAGTTTCCTTTTGTTGCCATTATATAGTTTTTAACACATGTAACCTTCATCTAATATCTCCTCTATAGCTAAACTAGCTAAGTAATCTTGCCTTTTAGGATGACTCTCAAATTCTTCTTCAGTTAGGTATTTATCATCAACATACCATCGTTTACTGCCACCAGAATATTCAACTGCTGGCCCATCTAAGCGATGACGTTTACTCTTAACATACCAACATTTACTGCCATTAGCATACTCAATTGCTGGCCCGTCTAAGCGATGTAACTTACCTTCAACATACCAATATTTATCACCATTAGCATACTCAATTGCTGGCCCCTTAAGGCGATGACGTTTATCCTCAACATACCAACATTTACTACTACTAGCGTACTCAATTGCTGGTCCATCTAAGCGATGTAACTTACCATTAACATACCACGCTTTATAACCATTAGCAAGCTCAATTGCTGGCCCATCTAAGCGATGTAGTTTCTTATTATAATCACGATAACTTAAAACACTACCGTCTAAGTAATAAAATTTATCTTTCTTCATCCAATATCTCCTCTATGGCTAAACTGGCTAAATAATCTTGCCTTCTAGGATGACTCTCAAATTCTTCTTCAGTTAGGTATTTATCATCAACCCACCATTCTTTATGGCCATTAGCGTATTCAACTGCTGGCCCATCTAAGCGATGTAACTTGCCTTTAATATACCAACTTTTATTGCCATTAGCATACTCAATTGCTGGCCCATCTAAGCGATGATGTTTACCCTCAACATACCAATATTTATTACCACTAGCATACTCAACTGCTGGCCCATCTAAGCGATGTAACTCACCTTCAAAAAACCATTCTTTATCGCCATTAGCCCACTCAATTGCTGGCCCATCTAAGCGATGTAACTTACCTTCAACACACCAACATTTATGACCATTAGCATACTCAATTGCTGGCCCATCTAAGCGATGAATCTTATCTTCAATATACCAACATTTATGACCATTGGCATACTCAACAGCTGGCCCATCAAGGCGATGTAGTTTCTTCGTATCATCACAATAATCTAAAATACTACCATCTAAGTAATAAAATTTATCTCTTTTCACTTAGTATCTCCTCTATCGCCAAACTAGCTAAGTAGTCTTGCCTTTTAGGATGCGCTTCAAACTCTTCGTAAGTTAATTCTTCACCACCAACATACCACTCTTTATCACCATCAGCCCACTCAACAGCTGGCCCATCTAAGCGATGACGTTTATCTTCAACATACCAACATTTATGACCATTGGCATACTCACAAGCTGGCCCATCAAGGCGATGTAACTTATCTTCAATCCACCACTCTTTACTGCCACTAGAATACTCAATTGCTGGCCCATCTAAGCGATGTAGTTTCTTATCCCAATCATAATAATCTAAAACACCACCGTCTGAGTAATAATATTTATTTTCTTTCATTTAATGCGCTCCATTAACTCGATAAAATTTCTGTTTCTATCGCTCTATTTATTAAATGTACTTTATACGCCTTATAGACCTCAATTGGAACCATACAATGTTTTCCTTCAACATTTACTCCTTCATATAAATGATCATATCCAAGCTCAATTAGCTTATTTAAGGACTTTAGACTGATTTTCTTAACAAAAACAACACGTTTCATAAAAACCTCCTAAAATTTCCATTTTTACCAGTTTCCCCCTCTAATTATTAATGTAACACAGGTTGTTGAAAATGTCAAGCACTTTTTTAAAAATTATTCCTCTAATAGATATTTAAAATAATCCTCAAGTAAAACATACAGTTCACATGCTTTGTCTAGTTCTAATGTCTGGCAACCGATGTTTACAGTGTTGCCGCTTTCCTTTTTTATATCTTTTTTAAATTCAATAAAAATATGAAAAAGGCGTTCAGTATAACTACCATAAACCCACTGCCAGGTATCCTCCCAAAAGTAAAACATTCTTTGTTGGACTTCTATACAACCGTCTTTTAAAACAAGCCTAAATACACCATTACCCATTAAAACTTTCATGCTACCTCCTTTTTATATGTATTTAAACACTCTGCAACATATTCTAAATCAAAATCTATGTCTAATTCTCCTATTATATAATTATTTATATATTCGGTTGAGGTATAATACAGATAAATAACCTTTAAAAGGAGAGACGTATGAGTCAGTCCGCTAAACAAAAGGTGCATAAAGTTACTATCCGTAACAAAGTACCAGGAACAATTTCTACCGGAGCTAATACTGAAGTGTTATTAGACGGTAAAGTATTAAAAGCAGTCAACTTCGCTAAGATAGAGATCAAGGCTAGTAAAGCAGCTAAACTAACCCTAGAGATGTTTGTAGATGCCGATGAGGTAGAGATAGACACACCCATTAAATGTACGAGTTATAGGCCCTTGAAAAGAATTGTGAATTGGGTAATAGGTAAATATGAGTCGTATATAACCACATAGTGACACTGCTTCGAGTTAACTCAAATCAATGGCTTTAAGTTAAATGGTTGTTTTTATTATTAAATATTAAACTACAAACATACACAATATTTACTTTCTTTCACGCTTATTGTAAAAAACGGTGAAATATAAAATTTTTGATAACCTAATAACCTGGTATAATTAAAGTGTATACTTTTAATGCTTATTATGGATGGTTATATGTCAAAAATAAATCAGTCAAATATTGAACTTTTAAATAAAAATTTAGACGCTTTGATGGAAGCTTTATCTAAAGTTAATCCAAAATATGTTGGAAAAATCATACGCCGTAAGGGAAACAACCCAGAAGATCAAGCGGCCACAAAAAAACGGAAAGAGCAAGCTGCTGAAGCAAAGCGCCTTGAAAGCATAATTGATAAGGGCCCCACTCTTAATGCTAAAAACTTGCGCAACATGGATAGAGCCAATGCTCAAAAAAAAGCTGAAGCCAAGAGAAAGCTTCGAGGTAGTCTTAAAAAGTTTAAGGAAAGTTTAAAAGATTTAAATGAAAATTTAGAGAAAATGGCAGATGATGTTGGTAGGCAGTTTAGTAACAATAGTGTCGCTAGAAAAATGCGTGACGAATATCTTCCATTTAAACATGGAAGTCATATTAAAATAAATAAAGCTGTAACAAACCCTGAAACTGGCAAAACGCATGGTTACCATGTTACTGAAACTATGGCAAATGGTACAACAGTAAAGCATCCAAATGTAAATTACTATACAATGGATTCAGCTATGAGTGGTGGTCGTTTAAGAATGACTGGCGAAAAACCTCATAGAAAATATAATCTTCATCATGAAGCAAAAGTTCATGTTGGAGAAATGACTTACCCTAATGGTAAAAAGAAATTGCATTATAGACTTGATCCACATGGTGACCATCACACAAAGGCCACGGGTTAATTTTTTAATAAAGCGCGCTCAACTAATTCACTTTTTATAGCATCAACGGTTTCTATTGCTCTAGATACTATATATTGTTCATCGCCCAATAATATATATTCTAAAACATCGGTTGGCAGTTGACATACGCGCTTTATGTATTCTTTAGATATTTCATCATCATCCATAATATCTTTTTTCTTTTCATGAAAATCAAGTATTATTTGAGAATATATTACTCCAGTTATGGCCCGTAATCTCCTTCTGTTGTTATCTTCTGAAAAACGGCCGCGTCTGCGTTTTACTTTTACCATTACAACTCCATAAAAAAAGCCCGATAACCAAGGGGGAGGGAAGTTATCGGGCCAGTAAAGGAACTACGTTCCTACTCTATAATATTAGCTAATTCTTCTGGAAGAACACTTATATCTACTGCGTTTTTAGAAACTTTCGTTTTAGATGCTTTTATACCCTTTAATTCTTGTTGACGAGCTGTAATAGCTTCTTTTACTTCATCATACTCATCAGTGCCTTCAGTATAATTAGACAATAGACGATTTAAATTAAGCAATGTAGTATCGCGTTTTGCGCCAGTTTTAGTTGGTGTATATTTTGTCCCACCATTCAATTCCTTTGCTTTTCTTAAATAATTGGCAACCATACCACTTACATACCTATCAACTTCTTTTGTATCGGTGGTTGGTTTACCATATGCAACATTACCCTGCAAGATGCCCTTTAAAACTACGTTACGGACTTCTTTTAATTGATCGATGGTTAAAACCTCTTTTACTTTAGTGGAATTAGGTGTAAAAGAATCTCCCAATACATTTTTTACAGCATTAACAACTGCCTGCCTTTGATTAATAACACTCATAAAATCTCCTTCCAAAAACGTTTTACATTATATTCTATATTTTTATTATACAAAAATTAAAAAACACAACGTGTTACCAGTTATAAGAAAACTCAATCTTTTGTTTGGTTGACACAAAAGTCAATTTAATTCTCTCTTTAGGCAATAAAATCCACTCAAAATCCGCCAATAATAATTTTTCCGATTCTATTGATCTTTTTATTATTTTGTACAAATATTCAGCTTTATGATAACTTAACCCCAATTCTTTAACCTCTTCTTGGCTTATTAGCCTTTCATCTAATAAAAAATTAAGTATGTCGGCGTAACATCCCGATAAATCAAATAATTGCTTTAAACATTGCACCTTTTTATTCATTGGGTGTCCACCTATCATCTGTTCCAAGGCCTCTTAACTCTAAATCTAACAAAATAAGTAAACTAGCAGCAGCATGCGCTAAATGTGATTTCTTTGATTCGGGGTCAATTTCTCTATCTAACCAAGAGTTAAT
Source organism: Promethearchaeota archaeon (assembly GCA_013375485.1). Classification (GTDB taxonomy): domain Archaea; phylum Asgardarchaeota; class Lokiarchaeia; order Sigyniarchaeales; family SOKP01; genus Loki-b32. The sequence goes on from JABXKB010000001.1 coordinate 29,989, forward strand.
GTGACGTTCAGCAGCATCTGCATATCTTAACCATTCTGTTCCATTTAGATGATTAAATTTACCATACTTATCTTCGCCCATCGACATTATTTCAGCCACTAATCGTATTGCCTTAGTAGGAATACGTGTCATTCTTGGTTTTCCCGTATCAAACTTTTTAAAACTCATTTCTCCTCCTTAATTATTTTATTAATTTCAATATCACATTGTACCGTGCGAATTTTATCCATAATTTCTTCTATATTTTCATTAACGCTTAAAAGGCAGCCTCCATTCAATGAAAATGCAGTTCCATCAGGGTGCCCCGTGTGAAATTCACAATTTTGTCTAACAAACAATATTTGTTCTATGCTTATATAAACTGTGTCATTAGAATTACTAAGATGACATTTAATAAAATCCATATTATACCTCAAAAATTTTATATTTAGGGGCATTGTAATCGCTGCCCGCATTAATTATTCTACAATCATCTATTATCATATCAGTCTCTTGATGTGTATGCCCTATTAAAAAATAGTTAAAGCGGCATGTTATTTGTTGTAGAAATTTAGGATTCGCGGCGTGGTCTTTATATTGCCACTCACTTGGTAAAGGTGAATGATGCGTTACCGCTATTCTAATCTTAGCATCAGTTTGATCAAATATAACCCGATTAAATTCCCTTTCTGCTCTATATGTTAACCATTCTGTTGTACGTATTCCTTCTGTATAAGGTGTCATACGAAATTCGTCATTTGTGGGCGGATTTAATGAATGATACCATCCATCCCAACCTATAAAAACTATATCATTAATTTCAAAATTACCAGATTCTAAGTGGCGTATGTCGTTGTCATGGAACCACTGCTCGTGCTGCTTATATATACTTTTTATGGATGGTTTTGGCTTATTAAGCCATTGGCCTTTTTGTCCAAAATCACCTTTTTGAGTGTCCCATAGATCATGATTGCCTCTAACCACTAAAATAGGTATATTTATTTTGGTTCTTAACATTTTTAGTACACGTGGCAATTGCCTTTGTTTATGTGAGGCTAAATCACCGGTAACAACCATAACCTTAATATCTGCATCTTTTTTTATTTCTTCAGACATTTTTGTTATAAATTTACTGTTTATTCTATTAGTTTTATTATCAAAGCCTTCATGTAAATCAGTTGTTAATATTATCTTCATTCATTTAATTCCTCACAATGTGCTTTGTAACACGCCTTACAAACCTCTATTTCTTTTACGATTTCCCAACCAGTACCTGCTTCAATTTCATGTCCACGCCTATTAATCTTGGTATAAATTTTATTGCGTGTTTTTACGACAATCTTTTCCATTTTTTCACCTAATTCAGTGAAATTTTTGCATTTTTTACACTTATACATTATTCCTCCATATCATTAAAAAATACATTTTCAAATTGATCATTTAAATATTGCTGATATAATTCTGAAAATTTTTTTGCTCTCACGGGAGTAAACTGCAACTCAGCGCTCTTCAAGTTATTGTTATTGTCAACAATAAAAGAATATTCTTTGTGATATCCATTATTAATTCTATAAGTTTTAGCATCAAAATTAATAATCACTTCAAAATATTCTCTATCTTCTGGAATAATATATAGCTTATTCTTCCCCATGCTTTTTCTCCACATTGTTAAAAAGTATATCATCCAATTGATCACTTAAATATTGCTGATACAATTCTAAAATTTTCCGCTTATATTTTTTATTCCAAGACCGCACAGCATCGATTTCATGATTCTCATTTATCGTAAAATTATATTCTGAGCGATGTGTAGATTCAATAATAAGGGTTTTAGCATCAAAATCAATAGTCACCGCATAATTGTGTTGGCCTTCTGGAATAACGTATTTTTTATTCTTTTTCATATCAACCCTTTCCCGTAGAAGTAGGCTAAAATTAATACCACTATTGAATATGTGACGACAACTATCACCAACTTCTCTATAAGATTATGTTTAGAACTTTTCATCTTCTCCCTCAACTATTAATTCCCAATTCCACGATGAAACCCAATTTTGAGCATCTTCTATAACGTGGTGTTTTTGCCCATGAAAAAAGGGCGATATTCTTCGATCACCGTTAAATATTGCCCAACTATTGGGTGATGCTTTTCTTAAAGTCACTGTTTGTCGTTCCGGTATCGGACTATAATTGGAAAGCGCATACGTCCCTCGGAACCTAATTCTTGATATTTGATTTCCACTATTCGCCCTAGTATTACTTCCGGATTTTGCCATATCATGTTCCTTTCTTTCCACGACCCTTTTATTTCATTAAAACCACTTCCGACATTACATTTAATGCCGTTTTCTTGAACAACAGTAATACCACCCAAAGTTCCCTCAAATTTTTTACCTTTTTCGCCTTCATATACTTCAACAACTTCACAATCCATAGATAGCATTGTCTTAAATTTCAACATTTTATTAGATTTTTTACCTTTATAATATGGAATATCAGGGTTCACCATTACTCCTTCATATCCATCTTTAATATAATCTTGTTCTAACTTATTAATGTCTGCCATTGTTGTGATTAATTTATGGGGAACCATTTTTATATTATTTATATTTAAGTCGCTCATTTTATCTCTAGACATATCAAACAAAAACTCTAAATTGTTATATCTAATACTTGCTTTAGTTGTAAATTGATTATTGCTCCATTCTTCAAATGGTATCATGTCAAAAATATAAAACGTAACGTCGCCAACGGTTGTACCTCGAGTAGAAGCAAAAGCAGATTGTTGCATACTATTAAAGTCATCTGACATAATTTCACCGTCAAATACGCATTTAAAGTTTTGTTTACTGTCCCACCACAAATCTCTTATGCTTTTTTCAACACTAGGAAAATTTAGGTATACGGTACCATTTCTACTGTAGAGTGTTACGTTGCCATCTTCTAATACAGCTAAACAGCGATATCCATCAAATTTGGGACTTGCATATGCTCCCTTTTTAAATATGTCATTTACTTTTTTGCACTTTTTACCATCTTTAGCCAATTGAACATCAAACTTAGGGACGTCGAAGCCTGCCTTATTAGCAGTACTTATATTACACCCAATTTTCAAATCTTTTCTTAATACGCGGGCGTACCATTTACTATGATTAATGGAACATTCTGATAAGAATTTTTCTACGGCCGTTATAGCTGCAGTACCCGTTAACTCTCTTTTTTCTAATTTATTTAAAAGTTCAACAAATAATGTATGATTATTTGCATTAACATATACATGTGGCCGTGGAATAGTAAACTTTTTAATGTAATATTTTTTCTGAAAATCTAATGCAGCATGTATTAAAAAGCGCAACTTTGTATTGCAATTATTGTCTCGCAATATTTTTTCTTTTGCTAATTTACCACTAGCTTTTTCAACTGCTTCAAGGACATCAAATTCATTCATATTTCTCCCTTAAAAACAATAAAAGGTATGAGATTTTTTCCCATACCTTTATTATACAAAATTTTATTTATATTCTATTTTTTAGCTGCTCGGTTTAAAACGTGTCTTGGAGTAATCCACATAAAGTTTTTTATATCAGTATTGATTTTTTCTATAATAGGTTCGCGTGAGAAACCATTGTGTTTCCACAATAAATCGTCATCGTCTTTCTTGTTTTCTGGTAATGGCTCTGCAAGTAATGGACACCCTGAAAACTTTTTATATTCGGTGATACAATCAAACCATCCACATTTTCTTTGTGGCTTGATTACTGTTTTTTCTATTAAATCTTTATCACAGCCTATAGTTTTTATAACCGCATCAATGGCATTATATTTAGGTGCCGTTACTCTTGATAACCATAGATTGTTATTTATAGCAACCTTATAATCTTTATATTCCATTTTTAAGCGTTTAGAGGTCATATGCTCTACGTCTATTACTATATCGTTAATGGCATTAAAAAGACTCATTATTCTTGGAAATTCATCCCTAAAAAACCCAGATGCATTATGTTGCATAATAATTCCATCGTATAACAGGAGTCTATCATGGCATGCTTGAAACATAGCAAAAGCAGCAGAAGCAGCAAATCTCGCTACACAAGTAAACTTAATTTTAGATGACTTCATTATTCCTATAATTCTAGCCATAGCAAATACACTTCCACCAGGACTATCTATATAAACTATAAGCCTATCTTTATCATATGTCATAACTTTTCTGGTGAAACTTTCTACTAATTGTTCCGTAAAAACATCTGTCACGGCAAAAAAATTATTGTTTTCTAATTTTACATTTACATCTTTATTGTTGGCAAATGCACCAAAATTAATTAAAATTAAAAATAACACTAAAACCCTATACATATTTACTCCTCTTGCTTATTGTTGTCTGCGGTTAACATTTCATCTATATCATCTTCAAATTGAAGTTGACACGCTGTTTTTTTACACCCTTCCAGCACTTGAGAAAACAATTTAATAAATGTCTCATCTTTTATATTAACTAATCCAATAGTTAATTGCTTAATCAAGTCACGCTGTGTAAAAAGTGTTTGTTTTTCTTTAAAGGCATTTATTGCCTCTTTAAGATCATTCGGCATAGTAAAGCCAAAACGATCGTAAAAGGTTGTTATAACCTCTGTGTCATCAGCACTGATGACTACGTCACATAGTTTCTTCATATTACTCCTTATTTTTTATAAGTTCGTTTTTTAGTTGGTGCTTTTTTCTTAGTTGGTGCTTTTTTCTTAGCTGGTGCTTTTTTCTTAGCTTTCTTTTTACTTTTAATATTTTTAACCGCTTCTTCTAATGTTTCCGCTTTAACATGTTCACCGCGATGATTTTTAGCTTTTATAATTTCATATAGACTTGCAGCGTTTAAAGCAGGAACACCGACATCGTCTATTATTCCAAACTTTTTAGCCTCTTCAGCACTTAAATAAATGTCTTGGTTATCATTGTTCTTTATTATTTGTCTCATGCCATCATAACCATCTTTTATGCAACAATTTTTTGCTAATAAACCAATCCACATTTTGTTGAGTCTTTGTAGTTCTTTAGATGTATTTTTAATCTCCCTAACATTTCCTAATGCACCTGCCGACAATTCGTGTATCATTATTCTACTGCTTTTTGAGCAAAATCTCATGTCTCCGTGCGATAATAGTATGGCGCCAGCAGACATAGCTTTCCCCACACAAACAGTTATTTTAGGATTTGGGGTTTCATCCATGGTATCTATCATTTTAGCCATACCATCGACATTACCACCATATGAATCTATGTAAATTACAATTGGTTGATTAGGGCACTCTTTGGTTTTACTCCGCATTTGCAATCTAAATTTGTGTGATGCTTTTTCATCAAACTCATAAACCCATATTTCTTCGCCATAATCACGCGCATCAAAACGTTCGCCCATGTACTCTCCCTTGTTAAATTGTTTACAATATTATTATACTAAATTATAAAATTTGAATGTTATAATAGAATAATAGATTGCTTTAAAGTTTTAATTTACTTTTTATAAGTTTTACCTTCTCCTTTAATAACTCCTTTAACAGATTCATCCCATAATTGAGATTTGGTATGTTTATCACAATTATTACATTTACGAAAATATCTATTGCCAATTATAATTAACTCAAGAACCCCCTTTTCACAATCATGACATTTCCATTTTTCTTGAAGTTCTTTTTCTTTTTGTCGTTTTTTACTGGGCATTATAGCACCCTCGTCTATTAAACCTTTTTCTTCGGCTACAGAATATCTATCCAACATTTTACGCGTTGCCTTTAAATCTCTTTTAAGGCGTTTATTTTCTTTTTTTAATCTGTCTAGTAAATCAAATTCTTTATCTGTGTAATTACCGCGTGCCAATAAGTCCTCCCAATGTTTTTAGTGAATAGTTCTTTTATATAATACTCCCTATATATATAATATGTTGTGCCACTCATAATTAAATATGGATGCATTATACTTATAGGTCGATATTCCGAGATCATATCTTTTGTGTGAAACAACCGTGACAATGTACAATGCGCCAACTCATGGAATAATAATTGCTCTCTAGACTGAGTACTTATTGTGTCCCAATATTCCCTATCAATCATTATAAAACGATCAAATGGTATTGGAGAACATACGCCAATAGGTCGCCCCGCCATTGATAACTTAAAAGCATCTACTTTGCCAAAAACTATTGTAATTGTTGGCATTTTGTAGTCTTTACCCAAAAAACGACGCGCATCTTGATTCCATTGTTCTATATATGGAATAAAATGTTTATCTATAGTTCCACGCTTTGGAGGTGTATCTTGTATGCCAACTATCATTAAAATTATTATTATTAGTATTTTTAACATATTACTCATTATTAATGTGGTGATGAGAATATTTTTTAAGTATTTTAATTTCTTCATTTAAGTGGCTAATAGTTGACCAATGGTCTAACATTATAGCGGCTAAAAAAAACAAAAAAGCATTATACATCATTATGTGATATGAATACCATATACCAATCAATAAACATATAAAAGATACTATGCGCATAACAAATTGTATTAATCTTTTCATAATCTTTCCTTTGCATATTATTATACTTTTTGTGATATAATATAAGTATGAATAAGTGGATTTGTAATAAATGTCATGTTGCCCGATTAGAACACCATTGGCTATATTTATGGTGGATGAAATGTCCATTGTGTGGCTATACAATATTCGACTTATATTTTATCCATCCCAAAAACCATAAAAAAGCCCAAAAAAATAAATTTGTTAAGCGGGCTTCAAAATAAGCAACTTTTCAACTTCATTTTTAGTTTTAATGTCAATTTGGCCATCATTTAACCTCTTAAGCTTATAATTTGCAGGATTAGCTTCGATGACTTCATATTCAAAATTTTCTGCAACCTTTTTTAAGCTAGCATAAACAGTAGACCCTTTACATCCACTATATTGATACTCAAATTCACTCATATTAACCTTTAATATGTCTCCTTTTTTAAACATCGTTGCCCCCCTTTAAAACAATATTATGAAAAACATATTGATCATGCAATTCTTTTATTCCTCCCTTTCTTAAAAATTTATTTTGAAAATAAATGAATTCAATGTTGCCACTTCCATCATATTGATGAATTAACTTTAATTCTTTACGGGTAGTTGCTGATTTTTTTATCCAATAACTTTTCTTTATTGAATGTTTTAAACTTTTAAGCCTTAATTCAGTCAATATTATTTCTTGATCGCGATGCTTTCCCTGGTCCCAATAGTCACTCCAAGTGTGGTGATCAAACTGACGTAAGTGCTTAGAATAGTTATAAAAAAACTTTTTATCATACCACGGTTTTACATACATATTCCACATTTTTTTTCTTTCTCTGCCCAATTTACGAACATAATGTAATCTTTTTTTGTTTTCTAAGGTGGCATTGTAAACTAAATAACAATGATATTCTAAGGTCAATTCCATACTCTCTCCATAAAAAATGAGCAAGCTCATATATTGTATTTTATTTAAATTTTTTCCAATAATAAATTACATATCTCTTAAACCAATATTGGCGATATAAATATTTTTTAAGCCCCTTATACATTACTCCTCCTTTATAAAAATATCGAATCGGTTTTAGTTAAGGGTTTAATATTTCAGCTATTTCTTCATCAACTAAGAATTCTTTTAATTTATTTACGAATTCGTCTGTATAATATGATTGACGATGATATTTTTCTGATGATAAATTCCACACTAAAATTACTTTACATTCATCTAAAGTTAAATTATTAATAACAAAATTCACTTGATCTGTTATTTCCATGTGATGACAAGAACTAGCTAAATCATCAACTTTACGCATCGTTTTAACTAAATTTTCAATTACTTCAAATTTATCCACGTAATATATCCTCTATAGCTTGATTTGCTAAGCGATTTTGGTATTTTTCCAACATATCTTTATAGGTTGATAGAGCTTCTTCACGAATAAAATCATATTCAGAAACTACCATTAACTTTAATAAGGAATTTAGGCACTCGTTGATTGTTTCATCTCTCCAATCATCAAAAGTCTGATTTATGTGTTGTATTCCCATTAATGACATTTTAGCCACGATATCGCCCTTCTATTATCTCTACAATAGTTTTTTCAGATACTGGTTTAAAATTCCATTGATCAACTCCGACATTTATCTGTTTATCTTTTATTTTCCAAGCGTGGCGATTGTTATGGATGTGTCCATGTATTAACCAATGATCATCGCGCCGCATTTGTTTATGCGTATATTTTTTCCACTTATCGTAACCATGCCACCATAACTTAAGTCTAACAAGCCACGTAGGGTAATAAGGATAATGGCTTAAATATACTTTATGTCCATTTAAATTAATATATATATTTTCTCTAACATCTTTAAAACCTGCACGTATCATTTGCCATGCACGTTTATCATGATTGCCATAAATTAGTATCTTATAACCATGTAGGCGCGTCAGAATATCTCTAATTTGTTTCTGATTACCCCAACTAAAATCACCTAACACATAAACTGTGTCTGTTTTTTTTATAACGGCATTCCATTGCTTGACAATATAATCGTTCATCTCGTGGATATCTTTGAACGGACGATTATTGTGTTTTATTGCCCTTTTATGGTAAAAATGTGTATCAGCTATAAACCATTTCATGTTTTAATTCTACTAAAAATATTTTTACAAACGTCTTTAACGGCGCTTTTTAAGTTTTCTAATGAACCATCATTTTTTATATTAAAGTCAACAGGATAACGGTCCAATTCTGTATCACTAATATGATTATCAGTCCATTCGCCGGGCGCGCATCGTTCTTTTCGCGTTGTATTGTCGCTATTGACTCGTATAGTAATTGTTCCATCCCACTTTAAAAAATCTGTTTGACTAATTCTACGACAATCATCAACAATTATATTACCTCTAGTGTGTAATAATTGATCTACAAAATATTGATTAACTTTATCGCCTTTTCCATGTTCAGCCAACACTTCTCCAATTGCATCAAATAAAGGTCGGAATTTACGGTAAGGTATATCCCATCTATCATAAAAATCTTCAACTTCTTTATATATAGGGTCAGCGAAGCGTACATGTTTAAACGTAATACCATATGTTGCTGCTTCTTGCTCTATTAATTTTCTTACAGTGGATTTTCCACTTCTAATTCTTCCAATAATAGATATAATCATTATTCTCCCAACAATATCCATTCAGCATAAGCTTCTTGTGCGTTTAAAAAAGTTTGATGTCCAATGCATTCTCATTTAAGTACTCTTGCATTCTCTTTAGGCACAGATATTTTGTGACCACTGTCCATCTTGACTATGTATGCCAATTCTGTTTCACGACAAACAGTTCCTATATCTCCAACCTTAATATCAAGATCTTTATCATACTCAAATATGGCCAATAAACAAATTCTCATATAGCCTCCCGTTATTGTAATATTTTGTCAATCTCTTTTTCTATTTCTTTATTTAATATAATTTTAGCTATTTTATAGGCTTGTTTGAGGGTGCAAGTTGTCACTCTATGTACCTTGTTACTTTTTAATGGACACTTGCTACTACACCCAAAATGGACACAAATAGCTCGAGCTGCAGTAGAAGACACCCTTCCTTTATTTTCAATAACATCTTGCAATAAAGTATATTCATCGTTAGTCATATAATACCTCTTTTTCAAATGCCTCATTGCGATAAGCTTCAAACTTTTTATAAGTTAAACACTCACCTTCAATATACCAACTTTTACTACCATCAGCAAACTCAACCGCTGGTCCATCTAAGCGATGTAACTTACCATTAACATACCATCGTTTACTGCCACTAGTATACTCAATTGCTGGTCCATCTAAGCGATGTAACTTACCATTAACATACCATCGTTTACTGCCACTAGAATACTCAACCGCTGGTCCATCTAAGCGATGTAACTTACCTTCAACATACCATTCCCTATGACCATTGGCATACTCAACAGCTGGCCCATCTAAGCGATGTAGTTCCTTATCCCAATCATCATAATCTAAAATACTACCACCTAAGTAATAAAATTTATCTCTTTTCACCTAGTATCTCCTCTATAGCTAAACTAGCTAAGTAATCTTGCCTTTTAGGATGCGCTTCAAATTGTTCTTCAGTTAAACGTTTACCCTCAACATACCATTCTTTATCGCCATTAGCGTACTCAATCGCTGGCCCATCAAGGCGATGACATTTACCCTCAACATACCAACTTTTACTACCCTCAACATACTCAATTGCTGGTCCATCTAAGCGATGACGTTTACCCTTAACATACCATCGTTTACTGCCACTAGAATACTCAATTGCTGGTCCATCTAAGCGATGACGTTTATCTTCAATCCACCACTCTTTACTGCCATTAGCGTACTCAATTGCTGGCCCATCTAAGCGATGTAAGATTTTATCCCAACCATAATAATCTAAAATACTACCATCTAAGTAATAAAATTTATCTTTCATTCAATATTTCCTCTATGGCTAAACTAGCTAAGTAGTCTTGCCTTTTAGGATGCGCTTCGAATTGTTCTTCAGTTAATAATTTACCATCAACCCACCATTCTTTATGGCCACTAGCATACTCAACTGCTAGCTCATCTAAGCGATGTAACTTACCTTCAAAAAACCACTTTTTACTACCATCAGCATACTCACAAGCTGGCCCATCTAAGCGATGTAACTTACCTTCAAAAAACCACTTTTTACTACCATCAGCATACTCAATTGCCGGCCCATCTAAGCGATGACGTTTATCTTCAACATACCACTCTTTATCACCATTGGCAAACTCAGCTGCTGGTCCATCTAAGCGATGTAGTTTCTTATCCCAATCATAATAATCTAAAATACTGCCATCTAAGTAATAAAATTTATCTTTCATTCAATATTTCCTCTATAGCTAAACTAGCTAAGTAATCTTGTCTTTTAGGATGTGTTTCAAATTGTTCTTCAGTTAAATGTTTACCATCAACCCACCAATATTTATCACCATTGGCATACTCAACAGCTGGCCCATCTAAGCTATGCAACTTACCTTCAAAAACCCATTCTTTACTGCCATTAGCATACTCAACAGCTGGTCCATCTAAGCGATGCAACTTACCTTCAAAAAACCATTCTTTATCGCCATTAGCGTACTCAATTGCTGGTCCATCTAAGCGATGAAACTTACCTTCAAAAAACCATTCTTTATCGCCATCAGCCCACTCAATTGCTGGCCCGTCTAAGCGATGTAACTTACCTTCAACATACCAATATTTATCACCATTAGCATACTCAATTGCTGGCCCATCTAAGCGATGACGTTTATCCTCAATCCACCACTCTTTATTACCATCAGCATACTCAATTGCTGGTCCATCAAGGCGATGTAGTTTCTTCGTATCATCATAATAATCTAAAATACTACCGTCTAAGTAATAAAATTTATTTTTCTTCACTTAGTATCTCCTCTATAGCTAAACTAGCTAAGTAATCTTGTCTTTTAGGATGTGTTTCAAACTCTTCGTAAGTTAATTCTTCACCATCAACCCACCATTCTTTATGGCCACTAGCAAACTCAATTGCTGGTCCATCTAAGCGATGTAACTTACCATTAACATACCATCGTTTACTGCCATTAGCATACTCAATTGCTGGCCCGTCTAAGCGATGTAACTTACCATTAACATACCAATATTTATCACCATTAGCATACTCAATTGCCGGCCCATCAAGGCGATGTAGTTTCTTCGTATCATCATAATAATCTAAAGTACTACCATTTAAGTAATAAAACTTATCTTTCATTCAATATTTCCTCTATAGCCAAATTAGCTAAGTAATCTTTTCTTTTGGGGTGAGTTTCGAATTCTTCTTCAGTTAGGTATTTATCATCAATCCACCATTCTTTATGGCTACTAGCGCACTCAATTGCTGGTCCATCTAAGCGATGACGTTTACCCTTAACATACCATCGTTTACTACCACTAGAATACTCAACAGCTGGCCCATCTAAGCGATGACGTTTATCTTCAATCCACCATTCTTTACTGCCATTAGCATACTCAATTGCTGGCCCGTCTAAGCGATGTAGTTTCTTATCCCAATCATAATAATCTGAAACACTACCATTTAAGTAATAAAATTTATCTTTCATTCAATATTTCCTCTATAGCTAAACTAGCTAAGTAATCTTGCCTTTTAGGATGCGCTTCAAATTCTTCTTCAGTTAGGTATTTATCATCAACATACCATTCTTTATCGCCATTAGCGTACTCAACTGCTGGTCCATCTAAGCGATGTAACTTACCATCAATACACCACTTTTTACTACCATTAGCATATTCAACTGCTGGTCCATCTAAGCGATGACGTTTACCCTTAACATACCACCATTTACTGCCATCAACCCGCTCAATTGCTGGCCCATCTAAGCGATGTAGTTTCTTATCCCAATCATAATAACCTAAAACACTACCATCTAAGTAATAATATTTATTGCCCTTCATTTAATGGTCCCCTTTTTATGTGTTTAATAATCGAATCGGTTGGGGTGAATTGTGGCGTAGCGGTGTCAATTAAAAGGACAGGCGCTGCGAAGCCACCTGTCCCGTATCGCAGTCGGAGATTACTTGTTTACCGTCAGGCACAAGCTGAACTCTCCGTAAGTTCTAAGGGGTGGCGCCCATTACAAGCGCCTTGGGGGTATGTAGGTATTTAATACTATAATTCTGCAAAATCATCCCAGTTAGGATTATTATAATAATCAACTACTTGTTTGCGGGTTATCACGTTAGTATTGATTAAGTGTTGTATCTCTGATGCGTCTAATTCATCAAAATTAATATCTTCATATATCTCAGTAAATATTGCTTTCATCTTACCCATATTTCCTCCTATTCAAAAAAAGATAAATCGGGAAAATTACAGTTATAACAACCATTTTCTAATCCACAATCACACTTTACTATTACATTTTTCTCAAATACCTCACTACGATAATTTTCAAACTCTTCGTAAGTTAATTCTTCACCATCAATCCACCATTCTTTATGGCTACTAGCGCACTCAATTGCTGGTCCATCTAAACGATGCAACTTACCTTCAACATACCATTCCCTATAACCATTAGCGTACTCAATTGCTGGCCCATCTAAGCGATGACGTTTACCTTTAACATACCACGCTTTACAACTGTCAGCATACTCAATTGCTGGTTCATCTAAGCGATGTAACTTCTTATTGCGATTATAATAATCTAAAACACTACCATCTAAGTAATAATATTTATTTTTCTTCATCTATTACCTTACTATGGAATACTTCATCCACATATTTTTTATAATGCGACTCAATTTCTTGAGATACTACATTATCACCACAATCTATATCTATACTATCCCAACCACCATTATCAGTTTCAAACTCCCATTGATTACTATCTACTCGTTTTATTGAGTTTATATTTACGTTATTAATGCCATCATCAAACTTTAATTGCATTGTTTTAAAATTAATCTTAATCCATCCAGAATAATCGATCGCATACCATTTATCACTCATCTTACCTCCCATTATATATTTAACAGTCGAATTGGTTTGAGTTATAAGCGGGGCGAATTACTCGCCCCTTTTCGAGACAGGTTGAGGGTTTGCCTTTATCCACCCACAATTTTACGCTTAGCGATCGGCTAACTCATATTTAGATGGAGAACATACTACTACTCCATGTGGGCTCCATCCCAAGTATATTCCATAAAACTTTTCCAACTGAAACAATATTCGTCCATTTTCTTTACGGTTTTTAACTCTATAAAGCTCAGGGTGTCTATTTACTAAATATTCAAATGCTTTAAGTTTTCGCCTATTGCGCGCAATTGTTTCTTCTCTAGTCATAATACCTCCTTTTCTAGAATATCACTTACATACTTTTCATATGCTTTATCCCATGCGTCTTTACATTCATCTGTATAGTACTCAAGCGGTACGAATCTCCATGTTTCATCGCCGGGATACATTTCTTGTAGCTCTTCAATTTTCTCATCTGTTAAATCTTCAACGATAGTATTGGATGGTAAGTCTTCAACCACATACCAATCATTATCCAAGTCTTTAACCATTATAGGCGCAACATGTTCATCGAGATCAATTTCTAATACTAAATACTTTCTTTTCATATTAACCCCCTTATTGCGTTGTTGTTATATATACATCGAATCGGTTGGGGTGAATTGTGGCGTAGCGGTGTCGGCCAGTGAAATAGAGGTATTATTCTCGAGGATATTTTCTCCAAAAATCAATTTCTTTATAGAATCTTATTTTTTGAAGATCGGGGTTAGTAGTGTCTCGTTTAATGGGAATAGGTGCGCCTAATTTATTTAGTCTATCGCTATAATTGTGTGCAAACCACATGATAAAAATAAACATTCCAATCCCGCATCCAATGCTCACTAACATTATTGTCCAATCCATACTATTCCTCTTTTTTAGGTGGTTTATATTTGGGACAATAATCTGAATGTTTGCCCCCTGATGCTCCAGCTTTTATAGCTGCGTCTAATCCACATTCACATTTTTTATTTGAAGATTCTGAAATAATTTTTTCGATATAACCATGCGCGGCATCATTATCATCAATGTGTCCCCAACTTGGGTCATTATTGTGATTATAATAAAAACTAGGGTAAGCCATATATTAATTATACAATATAAAACCCTGGTTACGTTAATAACCAGGGCATATGAGGGGTTATGAATGTGGACTTAGTCCACGAGGAGTGTTACTGTAGCATTTCATCTATCATTTTAAAAGCAATAGCATCTAAAATAGTTTTTTCTAATGGTTCTATTAGTTCAACTTTATATTTAAGTTCAGTTGGCCATCTTTTAAATAAAGCATTAGTTTTAGTATGTCTATAATATAATTTATTATCGTCAATTTTCCACTCAGCAAAATTATTTTGGGCTTTCATTATTTCATATTGATAAGTGTTATCTTTGTAAAAAGTTACATCACCAATAACAATTAAAACTTCTTTACTCATAGTTAACCTTACTTAAATTTACTGTTACAGTGCATATCTTTCTTTGACACACCATATTAATTATATCTAATTTAAGACCAATAAAGATGACTATCGCAGCCACTCCTACAATTGTAAAAACTAGATCTTTAATCATATTGTTCCTCCGCTAATTCATCAAGCATTTCCCATAAACCTGGTTCTTCTTCTTCGTCTGGAAGAACATAATATGTATTTATGGCACACCCCATTAAACTACATGCAATTATAAGAATAAATAACCGTTTCATTTATTGTCTCCCTTTAATCGTTTAATATTCTTTTTAAACTTTGTTTTCTATATTTAGAATTTTTCAATGTCTTTGTAGAAAGTTCGCATTTTTTTGCTTTTTTTAGAGCATTCTTTATTAAGTTTACAAATATCCTTTGTACCATATAAAATTCCTTCTATTTTATTAACTATGGCTTAGACTTTTTTTCTTTTGTGGTTTTTATTTGGTTATACATATCAAGAGCAATAGCCGCTGTATCTATAACATTATTTAAACCATCTCCAGATTTAACTTTATTACCTTGATGTAAAAGTGTCCAGGAATATTTGGTTCTCTTAAGTTTTATTTCTATTCGCCATTGATCCTTTTGTGAATACCAATTTTTAGTGCCTTTCTGACACGAAAACGCATTAATCATAATGTTCCCTCCTTTTTTATCTTATGGGCTAATATTTGTCCAATAATCTCACTATTCTCTCTGATATTGGATAGATGCCTTTTGTCTAACTCAGTACATTCATGTTGAACTGACTCAACAGTCATTGCGAATCTTTCAAGCTTCTTTAACTGCTTGAAATTTAGTGCTTTTAGTTTAATTATATTGGGTTTATCAAGCATTTCATGTATTTTCATAAAACCTCCTTTATAAGTTTATTCCTCTAATAAATATTTAAAATAATCCTCAAGTAAAACATACAGTTCACATGCTTTGTCTAGTTCTAATCTTTGACAACCGAAATTTATAAACAGGTCTTTCTTCTTGTTCATGTCTTTTTTAAACTCTAAGAAATCATCAAAACGATCTGTTAAGCTTGAATAATAACTCCACTCCCGCTCACAATAATTATAATTATACGTATATCTCTCAATACCTATACGATCTTTGTGTAAAAAAAGCCTATACTCACTATTACCCATTAAAACTTTCATAAAACCTCTTAATAATTATTCAATCTTTTTTCAATTTCATCATTGTTTAAGTGTTTATTGCTAAGGTCTGCTATCGCTCTTTCTTTGTTATCAACAATAAAACGGCACGTATTCTTGTTTCCAATCCAAACACCGAAACAAGCTCCAGCGAAAAATGGAACCGATGCCCAAATAATTATCAGAACTAAGTTGTCTACACTCATAAAACCTCCTTTTATTTACCTATATACCGCAAACAATATGTTCCTGCTACTTTATGTGGAAGTATAACTTTATAACATACTTTGCCTTTTATACTTTTTGCCTTTAAATGATTAAGAACATGCGGATTTCTTTCACCACAACCAATTAACATAAATGCCAACAATAAAAATCTCATTAGTTCCTCCATGGATCATGTGGTTTTAAAAAATTACATTTACACCAATATCTAGTTCCAAATATATTGGTGCTTGTACGTATACTATGTTTCTTATGAAATAAAATTCTGTGTTTCAATACGTGCAGTAAAACCCTAAAAAAATTCATTTTATTCCCCCTTAAAAAGTGGAACAAACTTTTCTGTTTCTTTTAAAAACTTAAGCAATACTTTTTTATCTTTAATTATGTGTTTATGTTTAATCAATGTTCCATTTTCAATGGCCTTTAATTGTGCCTGTGTAACTTCTCTCATTAGCCTTATACGTCTAACAATTGTTTCTCTTATTAACATAAAACCTCCTTATAGTAATTTATTGATACTTGCCAATACGCACATTTAACACCTCAAGCCTCCTTTAAAAATTATCGCTATAAATATCTATTTTATTTGATTTTTTTTGACTAATTTCATTAATAAGCGCCTGCATTTCATACTTTATTTTATCGAAACACTTCTTACATATTGATGCAGCATCCCAGTCTATTACATGATTTTCTGTGTACGTTGCAATAATTTTATCGCACGTTTGACATTTGTGCTTAATAATAGTGTGTTCATTGTCATACATATAAGCCCCTTACTTTTGTTTATAGCTTTCTCTTAATAAATACATAACTTCATTATAATCTTTAGTGAGTTCTTTCGATTGTTGCAATAATTCAGCGTATTCTTTGTACGCCTTATCAACCAAACTTTGCTCCCATGGTCTTACCACAAAAACAACAAAGGCCGACATTATTAACAAACTTATACCAAAGTATATAACTCCACGTTTCATTTCAGCTAAGTGATCTTTCTTAGGCTGCTTAATTGATGTTTTAGGTTTATTATAAACATTAATAACTTCTCGCTTATATTCACCTTCAGGATTTTGGGTTTCTCTGAAAGTTTGCTTTGCAAGGCTTTGGTTAGCTTTAACTATTAAACCCTTTTTATCATACATATTTCCTCCTAATGATAAACTTGATTTAATTCATCGAGTCTATCTAACATCTCTTCTTCTGTCATAGTTTCCATAATTCGCTTAACGGATTGCTCCATTGATTCTCCAGTAACTTTAATTAACCACTTATTAAAGTTATTTTTCAGTTGAACATTCACATCTAATTTTTCATTATAAATAAAGGAGAATTCTATCTTACAGTGACCACAAATAAACTCATAGTATTTCTTACTCCAATGTTGGCGTAATATCACCCTATCTCCTTCTTTTTTACATAGTGGACATTTATGGTTCATGATATGTCTCCACCTTTTAAACCTAACGATTTAATTAGCCCAGCTGGAATTTCATTAAGATCAACTTCTTGAGTTTTCTTTTTTCTACGTGGATAGAATTTTCTTTTGTTTTTCTTTTCTTCTTTTTCTGCTGCTTCACGGGCCTTATATCTCTCTATGGCCTTTTCAAAAGATGCACGCCTTTCATCAGATATTACATATTCATTAGCTTTACGCTCAGCTTCACGTTGTTTTATGCCAGCAACGATAACATCCCATTCTTCTTTTGAATGATTTATACGACCACCATTTTTAGCTTTTTTAACTCCCACAATGCCAATATTTTTAACTTTTAATTGCTTTCTCATAACCTACCTCCTTTGTTTTATATAAACTAATAGAATCGGTCAGGGTTTGGAGCGCTTAGGATAAATGGGGCCAAATATAGCTTTTTCAAATTGCTCGTCTTTCCATTGTTTATATACTTTTTGTACGTTATCAGTAAAAATTCCCCAACCTATTCCCTCACCTCGAAAACCCATTAATTTTCCATTTTCTTCTAACATTGGGAGTGGAAATAGTAATCTATCTTTTAAAGTATATTGCATATTCTCAAAATCAAAAGACCAGCCATATTTTGGGTCAGTCCAATATATTTTTTCTAGTTTAATCATTAATCACAACTCGCAGAACAATTCCATGTGGCAATATACTTATCATTTATTTTGCTGCATTGAAAGTTATAAAATCCATAGCCACAAGGATGATAACCTTTGTTCATTTGTGCCTGTTGAGCATCGACAGTATTAATCATTGTATGCGATTCTGCTTTAAAAAAAATATTATTACCTACTCCATCACCATCTTTTTTAACAATACTACTTATCATTTCTCCTCCTTTAATATGTTATTGATTTCTTCACTTGCCTTTGATTCATAAAGCTCATATTCAAATTTTTCCCATAATTTGCATTCTTCACAGTCACAATTATCGTCGTGACTTTCATGCCACATTTCAAATTCATCACGCAATTCTTCGTCTTCTGATTCGTCATACCCCTTAAATCCATATAAAGCTAATTCATATAATTCTCTTTGAGAATAGCAATAAAAAGAATTTGCTTGATGTGTGGCTAATAACTCTATAACTTTATCTCTTGTTTCATCACTTACCTTCATATTATTTTCCTCCTAATAATTCTTTTTCTAATTCTTCATCCACATATTCATTAAAAGCCAATTCTTGACATTTAATACAATCATTGGAACACTTTCTATAATTATCATCAATGCAATCAAGTTTTTTACCATTGCTAACAATTTGTAGTTCTAACCATTTACCATTATCTTCTCTAGCTAATAAATACATATCGGCTTTGTTCTGAGATCCCATTGAAAAATCGAATACTATAACTTTCATGGTTTTAAAGTTAAAATAGCATTTATTTCCTGTACATGTTTTACATCTATTTTTATTTTTCATAGCACAGTCCTCTCAAATAATTCATGTTGTATATCTTTTATCATATTAGGGTCAAGTTCCATTTCTTTGCGGCGACATTTAATTATAACTATGTTTCCCACAAACCTCCATGCATATCGATTACGGTGTTTATCTAATGAGATCCATTGTTGACAAGTAGACCACGTCCATTCGTTTTTGTTAGTTTTATTAGTTGCTTCGTTGAATAATCTAAGTAGAAATTCAAGTTCAAATGTAGTAAAAGACTTTAAATCTTTTAAGCTATAACGATATGTGTTGGCTATATATTGCTTTGCTATTTTTTTTAACAATCTTATTTTCTTAATTCTGTCCATCTAATACATTCCTCTCAAATGCTTCATTGCGATAAGCTTCAAACTCTTTATAAGTTAAACACTTACCTTCAATATACCAACTTTTACTACCATCAGCAAACTCAACCGCTGGTCCATCTAAGCGATGACGTTTACCCTTAACATACCAACATTTACAACTGTCAGCATACTCAATTGCTGGTCCATCTAAGCGATGTAACTTACCATTAACATACCATCGTTTACTGCCACTAGAATACTCAACAGCTGGCCCATCTAAGCGATGTAACTTATCTTCAATATACCAACATTTATGACCATTGGCATACTCAATTGCTGGCCCCTTAAGGCGATGTAGCTTCTTATTGCAATTATAATAATCTAAAATACTACCGTCTGAGTAATAAAATTTATTTTTCTTCACTTAGTATCTCCTCTATAGCTAAACTAGCTAAGTAGTCTAACCGCTTAGGGTGATTCTCAAATTCTTCTTCAGTTAAATGTTTACCATTAATATACCATCGTTTACTGCCACTAACATACTCACAAGCTGGCCCATCTAAGCGATGTAACTTATCGTCAATAAACCAATATTTACTGCCATTAGCAAACTCAACCGCTGGCCCATCAAGGCGATGCAACTTACCTTCAACATACCATTCCCTATGACCATTAGCATACTCAATTGCTGGCCCATCTAAGCGATGACGTTTACCCTCAACATACCACCATTTATAACCATTGGCATACTCAACAGCTGGCCCATCAAGGCGATGTAGTTTCTTCGTATCATCATAATAATTTAAAATACTACCGTCTAAGTAATAAAATTTATTTTTCTTCACTTAGTATCTCCTCTATAGCTAAACTAGCTAAGTAATCTTGCCTTTTAGGATGCACTTCAAATTCTTCTTCAGTTAAATGTTTACCATTAATACACCAATATTTATCACCATCGGCGCACTCAATTGCCGGCCCATCTAAGCGATGTAACTTATCTTCAACATACCACTCTTTATCACCATCAGCCCACTCAACAGCTGGCCCATCAAGGCGATGACGTTTACCCTCAACATACCAATATTTATCACCATCAGCAAACTCAACCGCTGGCCCATCTAAACGATGTAGTTCCTTATTGCGATTATAATAATCTAAAATACTACCGTCTGAGTAATAATATTTATTTCCCATCTAATAATTCCTCTATGGCTAAACTAGCCAAGTAATCTTTTCTTTTGGGGTGTGTTTCAAATTCTTTTTCAGTTAAATATTTACCATTAACATACCGCGCTTTATAACCATTAGCGTACTCAACTGCTGGCCCATCAAGGCGATGACGTTTACCCTCAACATACCAACATTTATCGCCATTAGCGCACTCAATCGCTGGCCCATCAAGACGATGACGTTTACCCTCAACATACCATTCCCTATGACCATTGGCATACTCAACAGCTGGCCCATCTAAGCGATGACGTTTATCTTCAATAAACCAATATTTATTACCATTAGCGCACTCAATCGCTGGCCCATCAAGACGATGACGTTTACCCTCAACATACCACGCTTTATAACCATTAGCGTACTCAATTGCTGGCCCCTTAAGGCGATGTAGCTTCTTATTGCAATCATAATAATCTAAAATACTACCATCTAAGTAATAAATTTTATCTTCCATCTAATACATTCCTCTCAAACAACTCAGTCTTAAAGCAATTTATGCCACCTATCTTAAAGCGCCTACCTATTGGGTTATTATCTTCTTTAATCATCAGCCAATCTATTTCAAGCGGATATCTTATGGTATAAACACCTTCGCGGTAACTATCTATCCTTCCATCTACCACATTACAGATAGCCGCTAATATACGAGTAGGAATCTGCTTCAAAATACGCTCAGATATATAGTTACACGAGATTTCGTCTATATCATTTATATTCGTTAATAAATCCCACGTTTTCTTCATAGCACATTCCTTTCAAACAATTCATTACGATAAGCTTCAAACCTTTCGTAAGTTAAACGCTTACCATTAATATACCAGCGCTTATTACCATTGGCCCATTCAATTGCTGGCCCATCTAAACGATGTAACTTACCCTCAACACACCATTCTTTATCGCCACTAGCATGCTCAACTGCTGGCCCATCTAAGCGATGTAACTTACCTTTAACATACCATCGTTTACTGCCATTGGCATACTCAACAGCTGGCCCGTCTAAGCGATGTAGTTTATCTTCAATCCACCACTCTTTATCACCATCAACGTACTCAGCTGCTGGCCCATCTAAACGATGTAACTTCTTATTGCGATTATAATAATCTAAAACACTACCGTCTGAGTAATAATATTTATCTTCCTTCATCTAATAATTCCTCTATGGCTAAACTAGCTAAGTAGTCTTGCCTTTTAGGATGCGCTTCAAATTGTTTTTCAGTTAGGTATTTACCTTCAACATACCATTCCCTATGACCATTAGCATACTCAATTGCTGGCCCGTCTAAGCGATGCAACTTACCTTCAACATACCATTCCCTATCACCATTAGCATACTCAATTGCCGGCCCATCTAAGCGATGACGTTTATCTTCAGTCCGCCACTCTTTACAACCATTAGCCCACTCAATTGCTGGCCCATCAAGACGATGTAACTTACCTTCAACATACCATTCCCTATGACCATTAGCATACTCAATTGCTGGCCCGTCTAAGCGATGACGTTTATCTTCAACATACCACGCTTTACAACTGTCAGCATACTCAACTGCTGGCCCGTCTAAGCGATGTAGCTTCTTATTACAATCACAATAATCTAAAACACTACCATCTAAGTAATAATAATATTTATTTTCCATCTAATAATTCCTCTATAGCTAAACTAGCTAAATAATCATAACGCTTAGGATGTGTTTCAAATTCTTCTTCAGTTAAATGTTTACCATTAACATACCACGCCTTATAACCATTAGCGTACTCAACTGCTGGCCCATCTAAGCGATGACGTTTATCTTCAACATGCCACTCTTTATTACCATCAGCATACTCAACAGCTGGCCCATCTAAGCGATGTAACTTCTTGTTCCAATCACAATAATTTAAAATACTGCCGTCTAAGTAATAAAATTTATTTTTCTTCACTTAGTATCTCCTCTATCGCCAAACTAGCTAAGTAGTCTTTTCTTTTGGGGTGGGCTTCAAATTCTTCTTCAGTTAAACGCTTACCATTAATAATCCACCACCTTTTACCACCATCAGCAAACTCAACCGCTGGCCCATCAAGGCGATGACGTTTATCCTCAACATACCATTCCCTATGACCATTGGCAAACTCAACAGCTGGCCCGTCTAAGCGATGTAACTTACCATTAACATACCACTCTTTACAACCATTAGCCCACTCAATTGCTGGCCCATCAAGACGATGTAACTTACCTTCAACATGCCAATATTTACTGCCATTGGCATACTCAGCTGCTGGCCCATCTAAGCGATGTAGTTCCTTATCCCAATCATAATAATCTAAAATACTACCGTCTAAGTAATAATATTTATTTTCTTTCATTTAATATCTCCTCTATAGCTAAACTAGCTAAATAATCATAACGCTTAGGATGTGTTTCAAATTCTTCTTCAGTTAGGTATTTACCATTAACCCACCATCGTTTACTACCACTAGAAAACTCAACCGCTGGTCCATCTAAGCGATGACGTTTACCCTTAACATACCACCATTTACTGCCACTAGCATACTCAATTGCTGGCCCATCAAGGCGATGTAGTTTCTTCGTATCATCATAATAATTTAAAATACTACCGTCTAAGTAATAAAATTTATCTCTTTTCACTTAGTATCTCCTCTATAGCTAAACTAGCTAAGTAATCTTGCCTTTTAGGGTGCGCTTCAAATTGTTTTTCAGTTAGGTATTTACCTTCAACATACCATTCCCTATGACCATTAGCATACTCAATTGCTGGCCCGTCTAAGCGATGACGTTTATCTTCAACATACCACGCTTTACCACCATCAGCAAACTCAACCGCTGGCCCATCAAGGCGATGCAACTTACCTTCAACATACCATTCCCTATGACCATTAGCATACTCAATTGCCGGCCCATCTAAGCGATGACATTTACCCTTAACATACCATGCGTTATTACCATTAGCATACTCAATTGCTGGCCCATCTAAGCGATGAATCTTATCTTCAATATACCAATATTTACTGCCATTGGCATACTCAACAGCTGGCCCATCAAGGCGATGTAACTTCTTGTTCCAATCTTTATAATCTAAAATACTACCATCTAAGTAATAAAATTTATTTTTCTTCACTTAGTATCTCCTCTATAGCTAAACTAGCTAAGTAATCATAACGCTTAGGATGCGCTTCAAATTCTTCTTCAGTTAAATGTTTACCATTAATATACCATCGTTTACTGCCACTAACATACTCAATTGCTGGCCCATCTAAGCGATGTAGTTTCTTATCCCAATCATAATAACCTAAAACACTACCATCTAAGTAACAATATTTATCTCCCACCTAATACATTCCTCTCAAATAACTCAGCCTTAATTTTTTCTTCACAACACCTTTTTCTTAAAAAACCCCTTTTAACAAAACTATAATCTAAATATAAACCATACTCTACATCTGTACCACGAACCCTAACCCTTAAATGTGCTGTCTTTCCATTCTTATGTATATAGTGCCAGAATCTATGTTCATTATGAGTTTGATTCATAACCTCTAACAATCCCTCTAAGGTACTAGAAGGAAGGGTAGACGGGTCAAACTGGTCATACTGACGGCTATATTGGCACAGTACTTCAACTACACTTTCTAACACTAATGAATCCACTACTTGCCTCCACCTAACACATTCCTCTCAAATAACTCAGCCTCAATATTTTCCTTACAATCACTTTCTCCTAAAAAACCACTACCACTAAAAATATCGTATAATATATACCTGTATCATTATCAACCTCAATCTCGAACCATATTTCTTTAGTAGCACTTTTCTTAAACCACCCCCAATTACAGCCTTTATTTATAACTTCTAACAATCCCTCTAGAGTATTAGAAGGAAGGGTGGATAGGTCGCACTGACTCCAATCATAGCTGTACCTGTGCACCACCTTAACTACACTTTCTAATACTGATATTTCCACTACTCGCCTCCAACTGATACTATACCATGATAATATTTCGTATCGGTTGATAGATATTTTATAAGTATTTGATATTATAGAGGCTAATATAGATCAAGGCGCAGTAAAGGGCGGGGGTGGGGCGGCGAGCAATTTGCGCTTACAGCTTAACTTTATTTTAGCTTAGTATATAGAGCCAGTAATGGCGCCAGTATGGACCCTGCGAGGATACGTGATCTTCTCCCCCTAGGGGCTAAGGACATGCGGTCGTGATTAGCTAAGAACGGTCGTAATCTTGTTTCTCTAGGCCCTTTTTACACGTTTATTGGTTTTTTTGGGAAGGATTTTGTGGGGACCTGATGGAGCTAGGGTAGTAAAATAAAGCGGCCAATGAGCTCAGGGGGCGTAAAGTGCGCCGGCCAATGGGTGGCGTAGCAGTGTCAGTTGTTGTTAGGTCACTGGGGCTCGCTTATCGGTCGGTAAGTACCACTTTCTCAAACTCTTCATTTGCCCAAGTTTCGAGTATTTCTTTAATATCCGCTTGACAGTCCGCAAATAAACAGCCAGGCTTTCCACTGCGCTTACCATATACGTTTACAGGACACTTAACACAACTCTTAAGAAAATAATGTTGGCACGCCTTCCGAGTGAAGTTAGTCTTATTGCTATCACCACCATTTTCATACATCTTTGTTAGAAATTCAAGTTCAAATTTAGTCAACTTCATAAACAACCTCTAATAAGGTGGGCTGAACTTTCGCTCAGCCCGTATTTAAGTTTAGATTTGGAGCTTTGATTACTCGCTGTCTTCAGCACCAAGTCCTAGACTTGCTCTAAGTTCAGCTGGTATTTTATCAAGATCAACTTGAATGTCTTTTGCTTTAGCAGCTTTGAGTTCTGTGCTGCGTTTCTCAATTGCTGCATCGATCTCCTTAGTTTCTTTGCCAGCAGCTTCGAACTGCTTCTTGAGTAGTCTTAGGTTCTTCATCTGTGAATCACCTTGACCAGCTCTTGAACCAGGATTAGCGGCAACATAAGTCACATTGCCATTGAAGCGCTTATCTTTGCGATACCAATTGCTCACTAGTCCGCTCACATAAGCCTTGAGTTTAGAGTCATCTGCTAGTTTCTCTTTGTTGGCTGGAGTATCTTTAAGGTCGATCTCACCAGCTTTGAAACTCTCACAAATGATTGAAGTGATTGACTGTCTCATGTCTTCGGTCATAACGTCCTTGATGTTTGAGTTGTCCTCGAATTCAACTCCGTTCTCTGCTAGAAC
>JABXKB010000375.1 GCA_013375485.1 Promethearchaeota archaeon
ACATGGGGAGATATAAAAGGAGGAGTAGTTTTCTATGTGACTGAAGCTTTTGATGAAAAAGTCTTGGAAAGGAATTCTGAAATCCTGGAGAGCATTGCAAAGAAATATTCAACAAGAGAATTAGGTCCAAGTGCTAATGAGGGAAACATTACAGATTGGTATTATGGTGAGCAAGGTCATTGGCAAATCTATCATCCTTTATTCTCTGTATGTGGTCCAGATTATTTTGCCTGCACTACAGAAGTAATCGTACCGGTATCACGTTTTCCAGAAATTTTATATAAATTAGATGAATGGGAAGAAAAAAAGCAAGAAGAACTCTTTGATGCAGAAGCTGAGGCTGGAACAAGTCATATTGTCATGTTAAATCATAATAGCTGTTATATTGGAAGTGGGTTAATTGCCACATCAGATGAGGATTTGAAAGAAGATGTCATTAGTCTATGGAAAGAACAATTTGAGCTATTACTGAAAGCTGGTGGAGTTATTTACATGTGTGGTCAAATTGGCTCACAAGTTTTAGTAGATTCAAGAATATATGATGAAAGGTTTTATAACTTCTTTAAGAAAGTAAAAAATTTAGTTGATCCAAATAATATTATTAGCCCTGGAAAATTTAGATTGTAGCTAATAAAAACCAATAATAAAACATTTAATTTTATAATTAAATTTAGAAAAGAGAAGGAATAATAAAAAATGACCCAAAAATTAAAGAGACTTGATGATTTAGAAGAAAGAATACTTTCATGTGTTGCAATTGGTGATTGCCGAGGAGCTCTAAAAGGACCATACAGCAATCCTTTTCTCGAAATCACATGCCCTATGAGGGATCATGGTCCTGGTTTTGAGGCTTTTTTCGCGAGAGGGAGATTTACTATAGCAAGGGCATTGCTTGATGGAAAAATAGAACCAAGTGAAGGGCTTGCGGAAGTTATTTATCAATGTACTCTATGTGGAGCATGTAGGGAAGTTTGTAATAATCCAGAGAATCCTTGCATGAGTAATCCAGCAAGAGAAAGTATCGATGATCATGTAGAAATTTGGGAAGCATTAAGAGCAGATTTAGTAGATATAGGAATGGCTCCTTTAGGGAGACATAAAGAGATTTTCGCTCATGAAGCAAAAGAACATAATCCCTATTTTGAAAGTCATAATGATCGACTAATCTGGATCCCCAAAGATTTTGAGGTTCTGCCTAAGGGTGGAGATGCATTATTCTTTGTAGGATGTACATCTGCTTATCGATTGAATGAAATATCAAAAACATTTCTCGAAATTGCAAATAAAGCAGGCATTCATTTATCCATAACGGTAGATGAATGGTGTTGTGGTTCTATCAATTTACGATCAGGAGCAGAAGATCTTTTTAAAGAGTTAGTAGAGCACAATAAGGATGTTTTTAAAAAAGCAGATGTAGAGAAAATAGTAGTTACTTGTGCTGGTTGCTATAAAACACTCAAGTATGATTATCCAAAATATGTCGAGGATTGGGATTTTGAGGTTCTTCACGCAATTGAATTAATTGATCAATTGATTAATCAGGGGAAAATTAAAATATCAAAAATGTTTGAAGGAAAAATTACCTATCATGACCCTTGTCATTTAGGTAGACATTCTGGTATTTATGATGCTCCGAGAAATGTGATAAATGCTATAAAACAAGATGAATTTATTGAGATGAGACGTAATCGTAAATATTCATATTGTTGCGGAGCAGGTGGAGGTTTAAAATCAGGATTTCCAGATTTAGCTATTGAAATAGCTGTTGATAGGATTAGAGAAGCTGAAGAAATGGGTGCAGATATATTAACTACTACTTGCCCATTCTGCCTAAATAATCTTTCAGATGCAGCAAAGGAAGTTAATTCGAAAATCAAAGTTATTGAACTTTTAGAATTAGTCAATCAAGCTATTTATTAGTTTTCATTTTCTTTTTGTATAACCATTTTCATAGAACCAATCAATTTGGTCCCTAATAGCAACACGTATATTTGTTTTTGGCATTTTTAATTCAGTCCAAGCTTTGGTACAATTAAAAGCTCTATACATCGCGGAAGCAACACTTTCTATAGGCGTTTTTGGGTCCGAATGTTTTATCTTACATGATATAAATTCATCTAAAAATGCAAAAGCTTTTGCTAATACCATGGGAATCGCAAAATTAGGGGCTTTCATACCCGCAACATCTGCAATTAAACGTAAAAGATCTCTGAAGGTCAAGTTTTTATTCCCTGCAATATATCTTTCCCCTACTTTTCCATTCTCTATAGCCAGAACATGAGCCATAGCAACATCTTTAACGTGCACAACATTTAAGGTAGTATCGACAAATCCCGGCATCTTTCCATTCATGAAATCCATCACAATCCTTCCAGTAGGAGTTGGTTTGATATCATAAGGTCCCATAGGAGTTGTAGGTAATACTGTACAAATTGGTAAACCTTTTTTATTCCATTTTAAAGCCACTAATTCCCCCAAATACTTAGATCTCTTATAGTGCCCGGGTAATTCTTCCTTTGTTGCGAATAATTTTTCATCACCAATTGAACCTTCTGGCGGCATCCCAATTGCGCTTTCAGAACTAGTGTAAACCACTTTTTTTATACCAATGTCCTTTGCTAACTCCAACAATTTATCAGTAGCTCTAACGTTTACATCGTACATAGCTTTAATCTTTTTAGAATCTGCCCAAAACCACTTTGCCAAGAATAGATATATCGCACCGTTATGTATAATATAATTACAGTCATCTAATGCTTTATGGATTGATTCAATTTCTCTTAAATCTCCATAAGCAAAATCAATAGGTAAATCTTGAATTGTTTGAAGATTAGAAGTTTGCCTTACAAAAGCCTTAACTTCATAACCTTTTGCTAAGGCAGCACGTACAATATTCGCACCAATAAAACCATTTGGACCTGTTATCAATATCTTTGACAAGGAAATTTACCTATGAAAAATAATGTTATTATTCTGCTATTGTATAAATACAAACTTAGAAATAAATATAAATATTCAGAATAAAATATTTTTTATAGCTGAGTTTTAACAAAAATTCATTTTATTAATAAGATAGGTAAGTAATTATCCAAATATCAAGTACTGACAAATAATGAAAAAAATATCCCGATCTATAAACGTGTTGACCTTGAAATTTTCAAGGAATATGATATACCAGGCACTAATCTAGTTAGGCTATGATTAAAGAATAATATTGAATAACTTGATTCAACTCCGAGAATTATAATAAATTAAAGAAAAAAATATATTGTTTAGAATTTTAATAATTCTTGGTTAGATTCTTCTCTGTTTGATACCATGAAAGATGAGAAAATTGAAAAAAAAGATCAAATAATTGGTCTCGGATTAGTATCTGGAGGATTAGATAGTTTAACTGCTTGTCTTTTACTTCAATTACAAGGAATTAAAGTAGTTGGATTGAATTTTAAATCCCCATTTTGTTTATGTGATAAAGTGCTAAGCCATTCTGATTGTGGATTAAATTTATTTCATAATAAACTTGGAATTAAAACCTTTACTCTTCCAAAAGGGGATGATTATTTAGATATTGTCCGTAATCCTAAATATGGATATGGAAAAAACTTAAACCCTTGTATTGATTGTAGAATATACATACTGAAAAAAGCACAAGAATTTAACGAAACTCTTAAAGCTGATTTTATATTCACTGGAGAGGTTCTTAACCAAAGACCAAAATCTCAGCATATGCAAGCACTTAAAATTGTAGAAAAAGAATCTGGACTTGAAGGTAAACTTTTAAGACCATTATCAGCTCATCTTTTAAAACCCACTATTTATGAAGAACAGGGTTTGATAGATCGAAAAAAATTATTGAGTATACAAGGAAGAAGCAGAAAAATACAATTAGAATTAGCTAGAAAACATGGACTCTTAGAAAATTATTATGC
>JABXKB010000079.1 GCA_013375485.1 Promethearchaeota archaeon
GGAGGAAGATTAAATTGGGGAGATGGAAATGATAAATTAATATTTCTCAATATAAAACCCAATTGTTGCGGTATTTTAGTTGGTGGTTTAGAAGAATTACCTGATCCTTACAATTTAATTAAAAAAATAGACACTATTAAATCAAAAGAGCTTTATCATGATGGAGTTTTAATTAATTGGGATTATGATATATCTAATCATTTTATTAATTGCCTTGAAACGAAAAATTTATCAGATATTGACCTTCCGCCATATATATTCTTAATCCATGGCAGT
Organism: Promethearchaeota archaeon; assembly: GCA_013375485.1. GTDB lineage: Archaea > Asgardarchaeota > Lokiarchaeia > Sigyniarchaeales > SOKP01 > Loki-b32. The sequence goes on from JABXKB010000079.1 coordinate 277, forward strand.
GCACCTGAATTTAGGGATGAAAAATATGGTATCGGACTTTATATTGACAAATCACAAACATTAAAAGAGCTAGCAATAGAAGAAAATAGTAAACTGGGAAAACAATATATTTTAGTAGATTCAGATGCAAAAGAATATCTTAATTTTAACAAAAAAGCTATAGAGTTTTCAAATATAAAAAGACAAGTTATAGCGGATAATTTATTTGATTATGGCTATAAAATAATATGCAATCAATCACACCAATTTTTAAAAGACTATAATAATATGTATTTGGGAAGTAATTGTACTGATCTTAATTGTGATCTAATTAAGTCAAATATTTTTCCAACAACGCTCAGGGCAGATATCTCCGCATACTTATTCCGGGGGAAAAGAAATTTATCTGAGACAACATTAAAAAATGTAAATCTATTGGAACGAGCAGGAGATTTAGAACTTTTAGAATTATTAACAAATGCATGTATTCTTCCACATGGAGGGGGATATTCCTTTCCCGATATGAAGGATGTTTTAGATGTTTTAGAGTATAAAAACCAACGATACTATGTTACTTCTTTAAAAACAAATATAAGTAGATTAAAAATAATAAGGAATGTAAGTGATTTGCAATTTGAATATCGAGGCCGTGATATTATTCTGAAGACTATACAATTAGATCTTGGAGAGATTATTGCTCGTCTAAATCCATTGTTTTCCTTAAAATTATAATTTACTCTATTCTTGCTCCTGGAGGAAGATCTTTATCAGGGATTAATATTGAGACATTATCACCTTCAACAGCCGCAAGGAGCATTCCTTCACTTAAAATTCCTTTCAATTTTCTTGGTTCTAAATTTGTTAAAACTGCAATTTTCTTTCCTTTTAAATCATCTATTTTATAATGTTCAGCTAAACCAGCAACTAAAGTTCTTTTTTCAGTTCCTAAATCAATAGATAGTTTATAAAGCTTATCAGCTTTAGGAACTTTTTCAACTTTTTCAACTAATGCTACACGTATATCTAACTTTTGAAAATCATCATAAGAAATCAATTCTTTCTCACCTTTTTTTGGTTTTTCTTCTCTTAACTTTTTATATTCTTTTTTAATTTCCTCAATCTCTAATTTTTGAAAAAGAGGTTTAGGTTTTTTAATACGTACTCCTGCTTGTATAGAGTTTTCATTAATGCTATCCCATGATAACCTTGTTAAATTTGGGGCGTTTAAATAAGATAAAACCTTTTCAGAAGTTTCTGGTATAAATGGACCTAATAAAACTGCTAAAGCATAAACTGCTTGAGCACATATATTAAATACATGACCAGCAGCTTTTTTATCTTTTTTAATTAAATGCCACGGGGCTTTTTCATTCAAAAATATGTTCCCTTCTTTTCCAAAATTAACTATATCTCTTATAGCTTTTCTTATTTTAAAATTAAGTAGACTTTCTCCTACATTTAGGCTAATATTATTTAGTTTTTCTATAAACTTTTTATCAATTTCATCATATTCTATTTTTTCAGGAATCCTACTATTAAATTGCTTTTCTATAAAAGTTAAAGTCCGATGGATAAAATTACCAATGTTATCATTAAGAGTTTTTATTTTATTTTCAAATTCGGACCATAGAAAAGAGGTATCACTCGTTTCTGGGCGATTAAATATCAAATTAAACCTCCAATAATCAAGAGGAGCTAATTTTAACGCATCATCAATCCATATTCCAATTCGTCTTGATTTAGAAAACTTTTCATTCTCATACATCAGAAATTCTGTAGATGAGACATTATATGGTAACACAAGTTTATCACCATTTTTTTTGTCTTCATTATAAGCCATTAATAATCCCGGAAATACAATTAAATGAAATATGATATTATCCTTAGCTATAAAATAGACAGTCTTAGTATTTTGATCTTTCCAAAAATAATCAAATTTATCAGGTTTATCAATAATTTTTTCTGCCCATTCTTTAACAGCAGTGACATACCCCAATACAGCTTCGAACCAAACGTAAATAGTCTTTTTTTCAGCTCCTTTGAAAGGTGCGCGTATTCCCCATTCCAAATCACGTGTAATGGCACGCTCAGGTAATCCTTCCGCTATACTATTTAAACACATTTGTCGAGCGTTAGGAGGGATAAATTCATTTTCGTCTATTAACGATTTCAATCGATCCTGTAGTTTGGGTAAATCTAAATACCAATGTTTTGTTTTTCTGATTACTGGTGTATTTTCACAAATTGCACATCTGGGGTTAATCAATTCTATTGGTGTTAAAATCTTCTGGCACTTATCACATTGATCTCCCCTTGCACCATCATCTCTACAGTGAGGACAGATCCCTTCTACAAACCTATCAGGCAAGAATAAGTCATCATTTTCACAATAGAGTGATTCAATTTCTTTTTCAGATATATATCCATTTTTCTGGATATCTAAATACATATTTTTTACATATTCAATATGAGTTGGATTATGAGTTATTGTGTAGTTATCAAAAGATATTTGCCACTTATCATGCAGATCCTTAATGATCTTATGATACTTAAACGCTAAATCCTCAGCAGGTATCTTTAATTTTTTTGCTTCCACTGAAATGGGTGTTCCATGAGAATCTGATCCCGAAACAAACACCACTTCTTCTCCTTTCATCCTTAGAAATCGTGCAAATACATCTGCTGACAGAGTACTTCCAATTAAATTGCCCAAATGAGGGGTAGCATTTACATAAGGCCATGCAGAAGTTACAATCCATTTACCTTTATGATTAGTCGCTAAATTATTCACCTATTTACACTCGTTTATATATAAAACGAACATTAGCTTAAATATTTTAAACTAAACGAGTTATTTTTTAATTTTTATTTTAATAATAATGGATTAATCAATAGTAATTTTAGCCCCACAATACCTACAAGCTTTAATTTCTTTTTTCATTTTTTCAAGACAAGGTTCATGGTAATATGCATTACAATTTTCACATTGGAATACTTTAAAATCACCTAAGAAAATACTATGACAATATGAACAGGATGAGTCGATTTTATCTATTTTTTCATTAGGGATTAAAGCCATTTTTGTATCAGGTTTTTCATCTTCATCAATAACTATTATTTCTTGAGTTTCTTCTGTTTTTTCTTTTACTAATTTTAAAGCCGCTCTTGGTAATTCTAATAAGAAAAAACAAAAAGGGCACCGAAACACATTGTCCTTATATTCTGTTTTTTTAGCCCACATTGCAGCACAAGAAAGATGCATTGCTCGATCACAACTTGGACAGAAGCGCCCTTCACTATAGAAATCTGCACCTGTAACTGCTGCTTTTACGGAATGACATATTTGACATTTTTCTTGTCCCTTACCTGTTCCTTTTGCCATTAATCTAATATCTAATAAAGTCGGCCTTCTTAATGGTAATGCAATTTCACTAACAAGTGGTGCAATTTTATCTTTTTTTTCCGGAGAAAAATAATCAGCAGTTTCCCTTACATTTTTTTTTGAGGCAAAGGCATTACCAGCGTTAATTATAGCTTTTGAATTGTTAAAATATCCATATTCTCCTCCTGTAAGTTGTGTTATTCTTTTTAAGGAATTATCTCCATAATCTTGAGTTCCACCTAACTGACAAGCATCAATAAATACACCTAAACCTTTTGCTATTTTAACCATTTTTCCTATTTTCTTAGTATCAATGCTTAATTTGTTATCAGTAATGATAAATATACGTGGTGTTTTTCCACCAATTTTTCGCATCTCTTCAACAAGAACCTGTAAGGCAAAGGCAATTCCTTCATGTAAATATCCTCGACCTGAGATTTGAATTTTTTTTAGGGAGTTAATTAATTTATCTTCTTCAAAAGCGAAAGCAATTAATTTCTTAGAAACTTCTCCAAATGTTATAACAGATATTCTATCTTTCATATCGATTGATAATTTTGATTGAATGAAATTCTTAGCTGTTTGTAGCTCAATCACTAATCTGCTTGGTTTAAAGTCTTTTCTCAACATAGATCTAGAAGTATCCAAAAGAATAACTGTATCTTCTATTTTTATATCGGGCAAAGGGTTTCTTTAACTTCCATATTTATTGAGATTTAATAAATTAATAAGAGTAAAATCTTATAAATTTCTATATAATTTTTAAAAGATCTCAATCTTTTAAAAAACTATAAGCAAATAAAGTGTAGACTTTAATTGCATTAATATAATCCTGGATTTCTATATATTCGTTAGTACTATGGGCAAGACTTGCATTTCCAGGACCAAACATAATTGTCGATGCACAATAGTTAGTGTTTCGATAGTATTTTGTATCTGAACTTCCTGGGAATAGGAAATAAAACGGTTTCTTCTTATAACATTGCTCTGCAATATTATAAAAATCTTTTAATGTTTGTGATTTTTTCCAATCTTTCCAATATGATGCTTCACCTTTATCTAGTACATCTATATACACAAAAACTTCATCAGGAAGCCCTGTTGGTTCACTTTTTATTTGATATCCTAATTCATTTATAAGTTTCTTCAAACCATTTAACAACGTTTCAATTTTTTGTCCTGGTAACAATCTAAAATCAATTACAGATTCACAATGATCAGGAATAACATTAGATTTTATCCCTCCTTTAATCATCGTCAAATTTTTCGTAAAATGAGTGTTAGCTTTTATTACATTTTGTAGTAAAGGTTGTTCTTCTAAAAATCTATCAAAAATCTCTCTGCTAGGAAAAAGAATGCTAATTAATTCTTCCAATTCCTCTTTAGATAAGGGGGGTTTGATCTTTGGGACATATTCATCTAATTTATCTAAGTTGTGAATAATAACATTCATCATAATAATCGCATTTACTCCTAAATATGGTACCGAAGCATGACCAGAAATCCCATTTGTAATTATTTTTATGGAAATCCGACCTTTTTCTCCAAGTGATATTACTTTGGGTAAAGGATTAAATCCTGTTGGTTCACCTATTACAGCAAAATCACATTTTTTTGATTTTAATAAATTATCAAGGCACCACTTTGTTCCTAAAATACCACCAACCTCTTCATCAGCTACAGCATTAAAAATTAAATTACCAGAAGTCTTAACACCAATTTTTTTTAGAATTTTTAAGGAAATAGCCATGGCTGCTGTTCCTCCTTTCATATCAACTGTTCCCCGACCAAATATTCGTTTTCTCTTAACAACAGCAGAGAGAGGATGATATTTCCATTCTTCTTCTAAACCGGGTGGAACAACATCCATATGCCCATTAAATAATAAATTTTTCCCCTCGAAATTGTCATTTAGTGTAGCAATTAGGTTAGCTCGATTTTCCCCAAAAGGATATATTTCACTTTTTATACCGGCATTTTTCAAATATTTCTCTATTTTTAGAGCCACATTTTTTTCATTTCCAGGAGGATTGTATGATTCAGTTTGAATTAATCCTCTAAGAAATTCGATATATTCTTCTTTATTACTTTCAATTTCATCAAGTATTTGCTCTTCACTCATGTGATTTCCCTTTATAATAAAAAATCCTGTTTCTATTTAAGAAAAAATTGAAAGTTTAAAATATTTTGTCATATCCTAAAAATCACTAACAAATTAAAAAAATTAGGAAAATTTTAAACTCTTAAATTATTTTAATAACAAAAATTAGAGATTACGGTTGTTTTATTGAATCAACGACAAATAGAGATAAAACGAATTTTATTTACAACCCTTTTCATCACTACAATTTTTTTATCTAATGTGCTGATCCTAAATAATTTTAATCTTCATCTTGGTAATAAGATTGATAACACTTCTAATGAAGGAGTTTTAGATGAGATTAAGCTAAACTCTAATCTAAATTTGAGTGATCCTATTACTGGTTCTGGTGCAGATCAAGAAGTGAGAATTTTTGTAAAGAATGAATCTCAAAATTTAAATGATAATCAAGAATTTTTTGAAATTCCTTCATTGGCATCAGAAGACATGGTTCTTACGTATGGGAATTTTAGTTTTTCATTTCAAAATAATTATACAACAGATTATGTTATAGAGGATGATGATGCTTTATATCCAGAAAAATTTATCTCTTTCGATTTTAACTCAAGTACTTCAGATATTACTTACCACAATGGCTCTTGGAATTCAGGGTACTTAAATAATTTGACAGATGGTAATCCTAATACTCCCATTAATATAAGTTCAATTAATGGTGTGATAAATTTCACCATTACCGCTAATTTCACTAATACAAAATCTGAAATAGAAGATAGAGGATTTGTACAATTTAATAGAACTAAGATACTAGCTTTAATTTCAGCTTTACTTTTCGAACTTCAATATGACGCGAACTTAACTGTGAGGATAAAAGATTTTTCACAACCTACATGGAAAGAGGTGATAACTTCACGTTCAATTAACAGTAGCTTAGGAAAACAAGGATTAAAAGAGCATTTTATTAATGAGAATTTAAATTTCATAAATCTATCAAATGTTTGTGATATCCAGTTTATTTTTGAAAGGTGGTATCCTACTGAGTTTAATGTCTCGTTATATGAATATGATTTGCAGTCCACATATGCGTTCGACCTTCCAATAACTAATAAAAGTTATGTTGCATTAGAATTTGACTTAAAGGGACTGGAATCTGCCGTTAATGGCTTAAATATATGGATAAGAACTCTCAATCTCACAGAAGCAGCCACTACGCACTTTAATATAACATTATATAGAGCCAATACTACTATTGATAGGACTGAAACCTATTTAAGAACCATTAACTTAGGACCAGATTATAATGATTCGATAGATAATAAAGTGGTTGATTCTTATACAGGAGATAATTACTCTTACTTTAAATTTAACATTATTAATACAGGTAAACTTAACCTGTCTAATTATTTTGTCGTAATTAAGTCTAATAATTCAAAACAGGTTTATAGTCTTGTTACACTGCCTCCTTTTGGTTATGGCGATAATGAAGTGGAACATCAACTAAAAACAACTAAAGATGATGGAAAAAATTGGAAAAATGCTGAAAAATCAATTGAAACAGACGGTCCTGATGATTACCCCTCAGGACAGTTAGATGCTAGTTTATTTACATTAAATGTGACAAGGGGATATAGGCCATCAGATTTCAATATAAGTGGCACCTATAATTTAACAATTCAAGATTTACCATTAGAAGACTTGGAAATTTCCTCTTTTCCTTATAATGAAAGTTCAGATTTAACATGGGGTATAGGGCAATGGATTCATAATTTTACAACTCCAATTAGTGATGAAGGCTCAAACAATTTTACAGTATATCTTTTATGGAATAAAGCTAATATTACAGGCTTTGAATTTAATGTGTCATATTCTGTGAATGCCTACTGGATTGAGAATGCTTCAGCTACGTATAGTGCAACTTATAATAGTGATCCTGAATGGATTTATAATTATACAAAAGATAACACAAACCCTAACTTTAAAAATTGGACTTTTTTCGAGTTTTGGTTTGTATATCCAGATTTCTTAAACGCTCAAAACTTAACAAAACCTTTTGATCAAGAAATTTTATGGCGATTAGATGGACAAATGAAATTAATAGGCGACCCTAGTAAATATAAGTTAATCGTACCTGAGAGTATTGCGAACATCAGTGGTGATTACTTGCTTAATTTGACAAGTCATAATTTTATTCATAACATGCATAGCTATATCAATTATAATGGAACATTATGGGAAACCAGTGGTTTTATGTATGGAGATAATATTTCTATTGCTGTAGAGATACAAGATCATAATTTTAATGCACCTATATATGGAGATGTCAACGCCACTCTTTTCTATCCAAATAGTACACGGTTTATTGGTTCAGCATTAAATACTTCAGATGGTTTTATTGATGAATCCATATTATTTTACGATTTTGGTAATCGTACAATTTTAAACTTTACAAATACCCTTACTATTTTTGGTGAATATCATTTAGGGTTTTTCTGGTTCAATGGTACAGCAATAGGATGTAAAGAAATTACTTTATATCTCGATGCTTATCAGGCGGAGTTATACAATTTTGAGTATTATTCAAATATAAATAAAAATATTCTCGATGGAAAAATAGAAAAAGTTTACCAAAATTACACATCATTAATTGCCTCTGTTAATGAAACTACTGGTATTTTTAGACCTAATTATTACCCGATTAATGATTTCAATATAAATACTCAATTTGTGTATGAAATAGGTGGTTTTGAAATACCAATATTAATTGATAAATTTAAACAAAGTCAAAATATTATAAACCCTAATGAAACCATAAATGTAAGAACAACAATCCAAAATTTATTTGAAATTGGAGACTCTGTCAATGTAAAAATTAATGTAAAACTTGTGTCATTTGCAAATAAAGAATGGATTATAGTGGAAAATACAACGAATAATTATTTACTAGAACCTGCTGGATTTCCAGGTGATACTTATGAATTTGACGTGAATTTGAAAATTCCAGATCTGAATGTTACTACTAATGTATGGGCAGGAAAAAATAATCCTATAAGATTAGCTGGTGCTAAAACATTAATTACAGTATTTGTTGATAATATTGATATTGGAACATATGAAACGGATCATATTTCATTACTTAGTAGTGAAATAAGCAAAAATTATGATGGTTATATTCTAGGGATAAAAATAAATGAAGATATGAATACTGAGAATATTCTTAACGAATTTAGCAGAGATGAATGCCTCTATTCACCTTATAGTACCTCATTTATAGTAAATATCTTTGATAGAAATTATGTAAGTAGTTATAACCAAGACAGTAAGGAATTCTATTTAAATTTAAATAGTAAATTTATAAATCTTTCGATCAATCCTAAAAGTCCTATTAAAGGCCAATCTTTTAATATTAGCTCAATATTGATTACTGAATTTGGAGAACAATTAATAGGTAAAAACGTTAATTATCAATATTATAATTCCAGTTCATGGATTAACTTAGGGTCAGATTTTACTGATTCAAATGGTTTTACAACATTTATAATAAATACTCAGCAAATTGATTTTAAAGGAAATTTGTTAATAAGAATATCATGGAATGGAGATGACATTAATGGTTTTTCAAAAAATGTTTCAATTAACGTTATTCATCAATCCAACAATATTTCAATATCTATCAAGAAAAATTCCGATCTTATTTACCGAAATAGAATAGCAACAATGACTATTACTCTTAGAAATATTGGAGATTCGAATTTGAGAATCTTTAGAAATATTTCTATTGAATTTAACCATGCTTTATCTTACTCAATAGTATCAATTGATTATTTGAAATTAGAGCAGTTTTCACCAGAAGAAAGCACTAATTTGATTATAAATATAGATATTGGTAATATTAACATCCTAGAAATTTCAATTTCAATTAAAGCTCAAAATATAATAACAAATGAGACAAAAACAACCACCGTACAATCTTCATTCCCGCTCAATGATCCTCCCATTTATGATTATTTCATAGAATATTTTATTCTTATAATTGGAGTTATTTTTGCGGTAATCTGGATAGGTGCAATAATGTATGCCTGGAAAACTAAAAAACGAATTGAAACTCCTATTGAAGAACCAACTAAAAAAAAACCAAGAAGAGAAAGATATGTTCCCGTATCTGAATTGAAAAAACCCACTCCACCTAAAAAAACACTAAAGAAAAGGGAAGAACCTAAAGAAGTTAAAGAAAAGAAAGAAACTGATCTTGATTCACTTCTAGAAGAAAGAGGATTATCTGATAAAAAGAAGAAGACCTAATCAAAAGCTAATTATTCTCTTGATTATTACTTATTTCTTTTAAAAAAGGAGAAAATAAAATTAAATTATAAGTCAGATATAGATATTAGGTTTCTTTTTAGAAGAGCAAGAGAACTTCTTCCATCAGCTCCAGCTAACGCAATTAAAACAGTCTTCTCTGAACCCACTAAAACAGCAAAGCCTTTTTCTAATTCAATAGTTGTCGTCTTCAAACTGCCTTTCCCAATATCTTTACCTAAATTATTAGAATCTTTTATTATTGCCGCACATGCCTTAGCAATCTTTCCATGGTCCATATCAGTAATTGTTTGACCAACTAATACTTTTCCATTCGCATCTGCAGCAATTAATCCTTCTGTTTCTGGAACTATGTCCATAAGCTCTGCTAATTTCTTTTCTAGAACTTTCTTATCGACCATAATACATTATCTCAACAAAATAATTTGAATAAATTTGAATTCTGAAATTGGTTAAGAAACTTTCTTAAATAAATTATATAGATTAAATATAGAGTTTAAGGAATTTAAATTTATCAAATATATAAAAAAGGAAAAGTGAAAAAATTCAACTATTCTAATTCATTTAAAGAAAATTTTTGAATATAAATTTTTAAACATTAAATCAAAAAAAGAAAAAAAAGTTAGAAATTAAATAAGTAAATTAATTAGATGTAGCAGATACTCGAATCAATTTCAATGAGAAACAGTCTTTTTTCATTTGACATTTTGTTTTATCCCTCTCTTTTCTTATCTAAATCATTGTAAAAAACACTAAAAATGTGTTTATATAATTTATTAGTCAACCTTTTAATCTTTCTTAGATGTCTTCTGGATGTATCCAATACCTCAGTTATCCCGAATAAGTCGTTAAATCTGCGAATCTCTCTACAGTATTCTAAATCTGAATGTTTTATCCATTTAAGCAAATCATTTGCTTTGTATCACCTAATTTTTGGTATTCTTTAATGAGTTTGTCGCATAAAATGTGAGTCTTATTCCAAAGATTGATTTCCAAGATTGTTGCAACTCAAGGAGATATTGATTACTATAATATTCTTTTGAAGGGTTATAGTAGAGCTAAGTTAGGGTAATTTTACTCACGGTATAAGTTTATTATTAATTTAATCTTATTTTTATTTTAGAATTATGACCAACGAAGAATTTGAAGAATATATCACTATAAAAGAGAAGACTATTCATATTTCTGAAAATATATCAAATTTATCCCGATTAGGTATTAGATATATCTCTGATATGGAAGAGTTGAAAGAATATACTTTCCTTAAAAGATTATTCTTTGGGCAGAATAAGATCTCTGAGATCGATGGGCTAGATATTTTCCATAACTTAAGAGAGTTGCATTTAAATCAGATTTGGATTTCTGAATTAGGCGGCTTAGAGACTCTTTCCAATCGGGAGGAATTATATTTGGAATTTAATGAGATTACCGAAATTAGAGGATTAGATACACTCATCAATTTAAGTGTATTATGTCTTATGGGAAATGAAATCACAGAGATTGAAAGGCTAGATAGACTCAAAAATTTAAATGAATTAGTTCTTAATTTTAATCAAATTGATAAAATAAAAGATTTAGAAAAATTCGATAAACTGGAATATTTAGCCTTACGAGGAAATCATATATCTAAAATAATATGGCTTAACAATTTAACTATTTTAAAGAAATTAGACATCTCAGAAAATTCAATAACCAATATTTCAGGATTAGAGAATTTTTCGAATTTGCAGAAACTTTCCCTCTCACACAATCAACTCACCAAGATTTCAGGATTGGAACTTCTTGCAAATTTAAGAGAGTTATATCTCGATTATAACCAGATTACTGAGATTACTGGGTTGGATAATTGTGTTAACTTGGAACACATAGACCTACGCAATAATCGTATATCACATATTAGTGGACTTGGAAATTTAGAAAAATTGGAATGGCTCTATCTTTCTGGTCAAGAAAAAAATGCTCCCAGAGAGATTGTTGAGGAATTGGGAGGTTTGAGCCCAGTTGGTTATGCACTAACACCGCAAAATTTTGTACGGTATTCACGTCAACAAAGAAATAATAACTAATTTCTTCTTTACCTATAGTAAAATAAGATAAGATAAAAATTTATTTATTTTAAGATAATTAGGATGAGCTGCTCCTCCAAAGCAATCATTGTCTCCCCCGAACTTGTCTCCAGACGAATAAAGTTTAAGTTCCCTTCATTTAGGGCTTTAACGACTTGTTTACCTTTTCCGATAAGTGATGTAACATAAGCCGCAATAGATTCACTGAGTTCAATCTCCAAATTTGAATCTATCGGCAAACCTGACGAATCACAGATGATAACACCACGGATTCCTTCGCGCTCCTCGAATCTTCTTATAATGGCTTTCACTTCAGCACGATTGATCACGAAAATTTACACCTTGAGAAATTCTAATATTAAATTTTAATTCTAAATTTTTAATATTATAATAGATTTAATGTTTTTAAAAATTTATATAAACTTCTAAATAAATTATTTTTAGATTTATTTTTTAATTCATATAAATAAAGACATAAATTCTTCTCTAACTATAAAAAATAGTTTTTAAACATGTTAAGTTTTCTTTCCTCACCCACAGACGTAATATCCATGTGCCCTGGAAATATTAGGAAGTTATCTGTGATTTCAGGATTATACATAATTTTGGTTTTAATACTTGATAATAGAAGATGTGGATCTCCTCCTCTAAGGTCAGACCTTCCAATGCTTCGCCGAAAGATTAAATCACCAGTAAAAATTACTCCATCAATTTTCTTACTATCATATTCTTTTACGTCTTTTGAGCAATAAGATAATGCACCTGGAGAATGTCCTGGTGTTTCTAATATATCAAGAGTTATTTCTCCAACTTTAATAGAGTCTCCTTCTGAAAGCCATCTATCTGCTTTTTTATGGGTATAAATTCCAGAATCAAATTCTTTTTTGCTGTACATTAAGGGTATATTAAAATAACTCAATAATTTCCCAAGTTTTAGTGTATGGTCATAATGCCCATGAGTCAACAACAAACCAATGGGTTTTACATGTAGCTTCTCTTCAATTATATCAATAAAAGTCTCAGGTTCACCGCCAACATCAATAATAACTACTTCCTTTGATTCATTTGAACCAAATATGTAGGAGTTAGTACCAAGAGGCCCCACAATTAATCTTTTTAATATCAAAAGACGCACACTTTTATAGAAATTAGAAGTTGAAAAAAATAAGGGTGTTATTTTTTAACCATATTATTTATTTCATTTAATTTATTGTAAACTTCTAAACCCTTCTCTGTTAATTGGATCGTTTTTACTTTACTTGTATTCTCAATAGCAATGAGTCCCTTTTTGACTAATTCCTCTTTTACTCTAAAAAATGAATTGTAGTATGAAAACTTGTTTAATTCATTATAAAAAGTATGTTTATCCGTTTTGTAGTCCTTTTGGTTAATAAGAACTGCCAGCGTATCTTTAAAACCTTTCTTTTTTAACAATCCAATTAAATCCTCAAAAATCATAATAAGACCTATACCTAATTAAAATGTTTAGAATAGTTAGACTAATTTGTAATTGTAAATTAAAACCCATTAAAAAACCTTATGATAATATATATTAAGTTTATCTATAAAAAACTCTATAAAAATTAGGTTTTGATCATTTTGATAAATACGGTTTAATAAACCACTTGATTCAGTCTTTTTGTTATAACTTTTTTAGTCATAAGGTATATAATATGAAAAGTTATAGAATTTTTTCAATAAAAGAATCTTATTATTGAATAATGTTTACAAATCTCTATATTCCCTACTTTTAATTTCTAGATATCCTTTGAAGAGAAGGCATTCCCAAAAAAGAAATCTAAAAGGAAGCTTTATTTACTAAAATAACCTTTTTTTTTTATCTCGATTTTATAGGAGAAGAGATTTGTTTCTCATTAAACTTTGACTCTTTTGATAATTTCTAAATTTTTTTCAATTCTTTAGGCTCTCATAATCTGAATAATTTAAAGTTTGTATAATTAAATAGGTATTTCCTGAACAATGTTCACTTAGCTTAATTTCTGAGCTTTCAAGCCGTCTATTTTTATTTTTGAAGCGGTGGGAAAAGTGTGGGAAAACTTTAAATAGTAGAAATCATATATAAATTATTAAAAAATAAAGTATTAATTGAAAAAATTTTGGAGGAAAACTAAAAAGAGTAAAAAATTTAAAAATGTTGAAAAAAAGTATATCTCAAATCAGTTCAGACATTATTAGAAGTGTTGAAAAAAGTGATAGGAAAATCAATAAAATCCCCAATTTGGATTTTTCTAAAATAAAAGAAAGAATTTTAGAAAGCATTATCGAAAGTATAAATAAAAACGGGAAAATTGAAAATCCATCATAGAACGATTATGAGTTCAATTTAATTATTCTATTTTTTTTTTCTAACCATTAATTTCTTAATTCTTTATACGTTTTATTATTATATCCATGAATAATGAATCAGCAGATATAGTTATATTAGGACATATTGCAAAGGATATTATCGAAGTTGATGGAACGAGCTATTCAAGCATAGGAGGGGGGGTTTATTATGGCGGAATTACTGGTAGTCATATGGGTCTTAAAATCGCAGTAATCACAAAATTAAAAGAAACAGAATATCCTATTCTCGATGTTTTCAAAAAAAATGGTATTAAATACTATGTATCTCCTTCAGAAGAAACTTCAGGTCTAAGAAATATTTATTCATCTAAAAACATGGAATTTAGGGTTTATAAGCCGCTTGGATTTGCTGGTTTATTTAAAAAGGGAGAAATTCCAGATTTTAAGTCTCCTCCAAAATTTTTTGTTATAGGACCTATAGTTGCCGGAGAAGTCGACTTAGAATTACTAGAATATATTAAAAGTAGGTATAATAATATATGTCTGGATATACAAGGTTTTATACGATTTAGAGATAATGAAAAAGTCTTTTATTCTCCTTTATCTTTGAAAGAAAAGAAACAGATCCTATCCAATACTAGCGTTTTAAAACTGGATCAAACTGAGGCAGAAGTTTTAACTGGTCATCAGAATGTAAATGGTGCAGGTAAAGAATTAATTGAATTCGGTCCAAATGAGATCCTAATAACTCATGAAGAAGGAGTATCAGTTTTTCTATCCTATAAATCATTTTTTTTCCCTTGGAAGAACAAAAGCTCATTAGGAAGAACTGGAAGAGGGGATACTACTTTTATTAGTTATTTAGGATCTAGAATTACAAAAAATCCTGAAAAATCATTAAAATTTGCTGCAGCACTTACATCTCTTAAATTAGAAATTCCGGGACCATTTAATTTACCATTAGATCAAGTTGAAGATTTAATAAAAAAGGAGTATTGATTCTGATATGAGGATTGGGGGAATAATTGATATATCGACAAAAGATATTCCACATCAATCAAGCATGGTAATTTTTACTGTAGGTTGTAATTTTAAATGTGAATTTTGTCATAATAAGTATCTTTTACAACCTAATGTTGGTAGAGAGTATGAAATCAAAGAATTAATTGATATAATAAGTACTAATTTATTAGTAAGTGGAGTAAGCATTAGTGGTGGGGAACCAACATTACAAAAAGATTTACCTGAATTATGTAAACAAGTTCAAAAAATTGGT
>JABXKB010000080.1 GCA_013375485.1 Promethearchaeota archaeon
TGATTCAATAAGATTCATAAAGAGTAAAGGAACTCTTGGAGCTAAAGTTATTGAAATGGCAAGACTAGAGGATATTGATTCACAAAAATATCGCGAGCTTTTAAAATCAGCTTTAGAGCAAGTATTAGACGCGCTTGATATATCCTTTGAAGAAATAAAGGGAATTAAGAAAATGGACGCTTTTTTTAAAATAAAAAAGTAAATTTTTACACTTATTTTATTTCTGCTAAATCGACTCCTTTAGTTTCCTTAACAAATAAGACAGCTAAGGGAATTATCAAAAGATTTCCAAACGCAAAAATTATAAAAGTGATTCCTAAACCGAGTTCTAGCACGGTAAAACTACTTAATAGCAGTCCTGTGGTTATACCTACAGCCCCGATTAAGCTTCTAACTCCAATTCCAGTCCCTCTTCTATCAGTCGGCATTAATTCTAACGAAATCATTCTAATAATCCCCCATAATCCCCAGTAGGAAATGTGACTTAAAGCATATCCAATAAGTACTATAAGAAACGCATTTGAGGTATTAAGTGCCCCTAAAACCCACATGATCACTGAAAAAGGTAATAGGAATGACCATAAATATAGTAGTGGTTTCCTTCCAATTCGATCCGCTAGAAATCCATTAATTAAATACGCGATCATGACTGTGAAAATTGTCAGGAAAAAAATTATGGTTACTTGAGGTTGTGGTATAGAACCGACGTCCGCGATATATTTCTCGAATAAACCTATGAAAAGGTTCGAAAATCCGTATAAAAATGATATTACTAAGATAAAAATAAACGGCTTTTTGTTCTCTGTCTGAAAGACTGATTTAATATCTCCAAAGAAAGAACGAGCATCTTTCTCAGGTGCTTCTTTCATTGATTGAAATTGGCTCGTTTCTTTGAGCGTAAAATAAATCACGATGCTTAAAGGAATTCCAAATATTATAGGGAACAAGGTCATCCCTCTCCAATATGAATTTACCTCTGTTATAAAAACTAAACGAAAGCTTACCATTATTATAGCGCCTAATAAACCCGCCATTAAAATAATGTTTGTATTAAAAGCTCGTTTAGTTTGTTTTGATTCTTCATTTGCATAAATTAACCATATATCGCTCATAAAGAAAAAATATAAAATAAATTGAAAAGCTACGTACATTATGTAGTTGACGGATAAAAACATTCCTAACGAAGCGATGCTCATACCAAGAATTGTAATTGCCAACATTCGCTTGCGCCCCACTTTATCAACTAAGTATTGGTTAAAAAACAAAAAATACATCCCAATTGAGATGATACTTCCTGCAAAAGTTACTATAGAGCTAGTTACATCATCTGGCAATCCAGGAAAAAATTCTTTAACTATTAAAGAAGGCATTGAACCGGGATAAAGAGTACTATAAGTGTCCAGAATCTGTACAAGCATTAACACAAAAATAAGATATCTGAAGTAAGATTTTGATTTCACAGATTGATCATTAGTTTTACCTTCGGTCATTATTATTCATCTTAATTACTATTTTTCGGCCAAAATTTTAATTAAATATGAAAATAATGTTAAACTTCAATCTTAATAAATATTTAGGAAAAAAGCTTCTTTTTAGGCATATTAAAGGACTAAATAGAAGAAAGTCATAGTTAAACCGCAAAAAATAGGATTTAATATATTATCGTCAATTTTAAGACTTAATAAATCAATTATCAAAAATACGACTGCTCCGCTTAACGATATAACGATCATCTTAGAAAAGTTAATGTCTGGTTCAAACAACCACAATGAAAAAAAACTTACTCCTAATGATGCTAGAAACCCTGATATATATCCAATTATAGTTTTGCTGCTCTTTTTAGGAAAATGGTATTTACCAAAAGCAATCCCCATAAGAGAAGCAATTCCATCTCCAATACTAGTAATTAAAGCAGCAGCAGTAAATATTCCAAATGGTAAAAAGAACATTGGGACTAGTGATAGAACTAAAACAATGTTTTTTGTAAATTCGTAATTTTCATTTCTTTTTAGCGTATTAATTAGCAAATTCGAGAGGCAATCGGGTAGGAGGCCATAAATATTCGATTTTTCGTAAATAAAGGATAATCGTATAAAATCCAATGCTGCAAATATTACTACTCCTGAATAACCTATGGTTAAGATTAAAAACATCGCATATTCGTGCCCCGTGATTCCATATACTTGATCTGCGTCCAATACGCCGTCCCATATGTTTATTGCGAAAATTCGTAAAATAATTATGACCAAACCGGGTAATAAATGAAAGATTTTCCTGTGAAAATCGGTCCTTAACGAGTGAGATTTGTTGTTAATTTGATTAACATTTATACTATCATACTTTTCAAGAAATTTAGTAATTGTTCGATTTTCCTTAAGCTCAGGTTTATCTTTTAGGACAATTTTATATTGGTACAATAGAATAAGGAATACTAACAACGGTGTAAAAATACATATGATACTCATTGAAAATGACTGATGAAATCTTACAAATTCATTATCCCGTGGGTAAAACGCAGGATAAAGTATTCCAGAAATAATCCACAACACGAAAACTATAAAAGAGTTAATAAAAACATGTTCTTCAGGGAACCTCATTTTCAATCTAATTGCAAAAAATAACTGACCAATCCCTATTGAAATAAATAGAATAGTAATAGGTAAGGTGATTAAATTGAAAACCATATTTAAGTTAACTCTCAATGTAAAAAATAATTTGCGAAATTATAGGATCACATCTGAGACAAATTATTAGAATTGATCATCTAAATTGAGGCAATATCTCCACAAACAATAATGCCATATTTTTAGGAAACAACCCAACTCTATCACCATCTGTAACTTCCTTACTAACATCACAATAACTACCGTTTACAAATATGTGGCTGAGTTCACTTAGCTGTATTCTAAACTTTTCGAGAATATCGTACACAAAATGAACACTTGAATGTTCGATATTAAAAGAAACTGGTAGTCCTTCCTCTAAGTCAAACTCCTCTACTTTTTCTCTTAACTTCCCGTACAATTTCACTAAAATAGGCATCCCTAACGTGCACCTATACATTAACAAGTAAAATATGATAAAAATATTTGTTTTATAAAAAATAAAAAGAAAATAATAAAATAAGATTAAAAAATTATTAAAAAAAGAGTTATAGGCCAAATAATAAGAATTCGTCCAAAAAATCGTGAACTTTTTTCATACTTTCTTCGCCTAGAGCTTTCTCTACTTGGAGTTTTAGATCCAAAATTGTGCTCAGACTCTGAACTGCCGTATTTTGAATTGTGCTATTGAATATGGATTTTTGTTGGTTTTGTTTTTTGAAATACTCTACTCGATCCAACATCGCATCCTGATACTCCTCTGCTGTGCTAGTTTTGAGTTCTACTAATTTACGTAGTTTCAATCCGTCCTTAGTTTCAATTACTTCGTCAACCATAGTTTAATCACCTAGTAATTATTCCTCCTTTCTCATGCCCCCATTTTGGGCTACTTCTTGTTGAATTTCTGCTCTCGATTGTCCTCTCGTTGTGTCGAATTCTTCTTTGACTTTCGCCGTCAACTTCTTAGCTACTTGTTTCTCGATATCCTCGCGATGAATAGTATTCATAGTGCAGAAGGACACTTCTTTTACGGAGCCGTCAGGCATTGCTACTCCAAAATGTACAATACATCTCTTCACACGCTCAATATCCATATTGTATCCGTCTTGAAAGTGCATGCTAGAAAGAAGGAGTGTTCCGTGAGTAAACGAGCTAATACTTTCCCAGTCGCCATTCATTAACAATCGACTGAACATTTCCATGAGCTTTCCGGGTTTCTTGGTATATTGAAGCATCCCCAATAAGAATCTTGCCCTTAGTTGCGTTTTGTCTAAGAAGTTAAGGCCATCATCTAATGTTTTACCTACATCCCCTAGCATTCCTTCAAAGAGTGCGAGTGGTTGCTTTTCTTTATGTTTTACTTTTGCCCAAAATCGGTTGGCGAAATCAATGATTTTTAAAGGATCGAAGTAGTCCATAATAGGAACCATTTCTTGCGTGTCAGGATCGACGACCAAATAAGTTGCGAAGCCGCAATCAGGCGAACAAGTAAATTCAACAGGTTCTACATCAGCAAGATACGATATAACTCTTCCGAATTCCACTATCGTGGTCAAAGGATACCACGCTTCGTCCATTCTTATCTTTCCACCGGTTTGGTTTTCGATTTCTTTAATCACATCTGCGTTAGTAATCCTAAGTTCGTCCATTTCTTCTGCTGTAATTCTACCGCATAAAGAAACGGGTTGAAATGTTATTCCTCTTACAACATCGATGTTATCAAGTGCAAATTGTATAATGTTTCCGACTTCAATATCTGTAATCCCTTTTACAATGGTTGCAACCAAATTTATGGAGGATAATCCGGCTTTTCTACAATTCTCTACAGCGCGCATCTTATATGGCATTAATTTTTTAATGCTTCTTGTTTTCTCGTACGTTTCGTTGTTTATACCGTCAAATTGGAGATATAAAGTATCTAAACCCATTTCGAATACTTTTTTAGTCCACTCAAGTCCGCCATCCTTTTTCTGAAATCCATATCCGTTAGTAGCAACAATTACTTCTTTAAAACCGTTGTCTTTTGCCATTTTACAAATTTCAGGAAAATCCTTTCTGACTGTAGGCTCCCCGCCCGTAAACATAATTGCTGGAGCAGGAATTGGTTTGCTTCTAAAGTGCTTCATTATTTTATCGATTTCTTCTAAAGTAGGTTCAATTAAATACCCAGATTGCGCTATATTCGCGTAACAGAAGTTACAATTAAAATTACAACGGTTTGTGAGATCTATTAAAGCTAAACTACAAGTTGATAAGTGCTCGTTACACAATCCACAATTATATGGGCACCCCCGTTCGTCATCTGAGGAGCAATCTGCAGGATTTGCTTCGCCGTCTTTTTCAAACTGCCAAGCAATTGTACCGTCTTTATTTTTCATTTGAAAGTGAGTCCACTTGTAATATTTTGCGTCTGAACTAATGATATCTTTAAAATCTCCGTGTTCATCACAATTTTTCACCATGAAAATTTTTCCGTCTTCTTCTTTAACTACAGCATCTATCCGTTTAAGACACTCGGGACAAACCGAAGCCGTTTTCCGGTAATATTTTTCATCTAAAACATCTGTTCCGTCTAAATGATACATTTTAAATTTTCTCCAAAAAATTACTAATTAACCAAAAATACGATTTAAGCTATTTAAACTATCTCCGATCATTTCTAATTTTAATAATATTAAAATTAGTATTAAGTTTTAAAAGTTAAAAACGCGCTCCCTTCGGCTATTTCTTGAGATGTATTTATAAGGAAGAGACATGAGAAGTGGCATATTCCTTAAAAAAACGCTCAAGAGCAGAAATGAGTGAGAATGTGAGACTAACTACCATAGATCGCTCTTTTTCTCTTCGATCTCTCACAAAGTTGCAAGTTTCAACGGATTAAAAAGAAAAATGCAATGATAGTTTCTCACTTTTTCTTTATCTCGGTCAAAAAATTTTTCGTGAGGGTTGTTAATAACAATTGTAATTAGATCCTAAGATTTTTAACAACTTGATGATATTCTTTCTTTAGTTTTTTAACAATTTTTTCGCGGTTTTCCTTGGGTACAATGGATTCAATGATGTGATAATTCCCATCAAAAGCAACCATGATGAGATCATCCCAATTCTCAATAGTCTCATAGTCAATGTCAGGGTGACCAAGTTCTATGACATAATCAACTAAGAGATTATGTTGATTTTTAGAGGAATAAAAATTAGAGATGTATTACAATTTAATTAAATAGTTTTTAAATAACCTAGAATTATGATATGTCGTCATGTTCAAAGTCAAATTCTTTAATCTCGAATGTAAAGTTCCTTTCTAATTCTGTCTCAGGCAACTTATTTCTTCCTACCACTAGTGTTTTTAAATTCTTTAATTTTTGGCTATTAGACCAAAAATTTGAGAAAATTAAGAATTCGAATGTATTATTTTATAGAAAGGAGGTATGTTCAAGTAAAATTCCTCTTTTAAAATACGCAATTATAGACTTTGAAGGTGATCCGACTACATTAGTGGGAATAACCATTGCTAATCAAATTTTTCAGCTTTATGTGAAAGATTTGCTTCATCAGGCTGAATTTTTTAATCTTATATTAGAACTTTTGTTTATTTTGAGAGATTTCTATTTATTTAGTTTCTCGAATTATGAGCAGCGTGTTATTCAAGGAATCTTGGAGTCTCTCGGTGTTTTCTCGTCTGAAAAATATTTATTTGTTAGAAATCTTAAAATTATTAATCTACAAAAGTTTAGTTTTGAAGCGTTAATACCGGCCCTATATAGCATAAATAAAGATGTTTATAACGATCCTTTGCTAAGAGATTCCAAAAAAGTAAATTTACACTTTAAACAAGGGCATTACGATTTAATTTTGGACCATAATCGATCCTGCTTACTTTCTATCTTAAAAATTGTTAAATACCGGTATTTAAAAGAAGTATTAATCTAAATGATATACTAGTATTAGCACTTATAGTTTAAGAGGATTATTTACTCGGGGGATATTAACTAGGGAAAAAGAATCAAATCCGGTTAGTGGTAATAATCTAAAGCACTATAAATATCATCTTACAGAATTTGGAAGAAAAATCGAGGTATCAAACTGAAAATTATTACAATGTATCATTCGTGCTATTCATTGCTTTTTTAAAATATTTCTCGCTATTTTCCTTAGAATCGGTAACAAGTGTGATTTTGGAATTGGATTGTTGAATTAAAAATCCAATAGTTATTAATTTTTCAATTGCATTTCTTAGCCTCCTGTTTGAATAAGGCAATAAACCTTTTTTCTTAGCAGAACGTAAAGGGAAATGCAAATTAGTAAAACTAAGCTCATCGCTATCCTCATTTTTGCTTTCTGAAAAAGTTTTAATGATAAGTTCAAAGATTTTTTTCCAATCTTCTTTTTCGATAACATCTTTGAGATTTGGACTTAATTCGGATTCAATCTGAGGATCTTCCTCTGGTAGGAAAATTTCCATAAAACCTTCAATAATTTCTGTTTTTACTTTTCCTATTTCTTCTACCGCTACTACAAATTTACTAAATGAACTAAAAGTTTTAGCCTTATCATCAGGTTTTTGAACCATGGTTGCCCCTTTATAGTCAAAATTTGGAGAACTACGCATTAAATTGTCTATTACGCCTCTACGCGTTGTTTTACTATTTTCTCTTGCAAGTTTCACAGTCTCTATTAACCATTCAACAGCTGTATCAAAAGGAGTCGATTTCTCTTTCTTTTTAAGTGATATTATTTTGGAGAAATCACGAGCTTTATACATTTTAGATAGTTCTTCAAGAGAAAGAAAATCATCGGCACTTAATAGCAAATGTTCACTTATATTACGAGAATCACCTATTATAATAACTTTTCTACGATTTGCTTTAAGAGCATTGACCAAAGAAATGAAATCCTTATCACCAGTTAATAAAATGAAACAGTTAATTTCAGGATATAACTGAGCGGTTTCAAGACAATCTACAGCTATTTTTATATCAACACTATTAGGTTTTCCCATGGATACTTGAATAGCATCAAATCCCAAACTATAGAGTGCTTGGATAATCTCTTTATTAATTCCAGCCCAATCTGAATAGACTTTTTTCACTCGAGTATGTCCTAAAGATTCGGAGTATGTTATAAGAGCTTCAGCTATTGGAATATTGACACCTTTAGCTACAACTCGAACATTTTCATAATCCCAAAATATTGCTACTTCATCCATATTTAAAAACTCATTTATATAATAAGACAGATTTATCTTGTGATAACAATGTTAATACAGATTTTTATATCTTTATTGTAAAATACTGATTTTAACTTCATTTAATTATCTAAAAATGAAACTTGTTAAGATTTAATATTTCTTTTTTTAGCTTCTACAATTGCGGCTCCCATCTCTAGCACCCTACTAAATGGTTCTTCCCCATCTTCTCTTGGTTTCAAGCTGATGGCATTTTCTGAGCAGACACTAGCACATAGACCGCATCCAAGGCATAAATCCCGATCAACTATCGCAACATCTTCCATGGTTATAGCCTTTACCGGACACCTTTCAACGCAATTTCCGCATGCAATGCAGGTTTCTTCGTTAACTTTTGACTCGAACACCGCGTTCATGAATTTATGTTTGTCCCGTCCGAGCTGAGTAATGCCCTTCATGGATATGCAGCAACACGGACAACAATTGCAAATATTAGAAAGGTGTTTTGAATTTGCTCCGGCGTGAACTAACCCTGATTCGTCCGCTTCATTAATGATTTGAATAGCTTCCTCAGCAGTAATTTTTCTTCCCATGCCATTTTCGATATAGTATTCAGCCGCAACACCAAAGCTTAAACAAGTTTCTATAGGATGATTGCAGCCTTCACCTAATAACTTAGCTTCTTTTCGGCAAACGCATTCAGCTACAGAAATGACTCGCGCCTTCCTAATTGAATCTTCAAGCTTTTGATATGGAAAAAGCGTAGTCTCAGTTTGAATAGTCTCTTCTAAAGGGATTACTTTAAATCCCGGAACATTACTAGCTCCTATCTCTTCAAGACCTGCTTCATAGTAATAATCTTTAAAAAGTTGAGCTAGTTCTTTATCAATTTTGTTAACAGAGTATTCATACAATCCTATCATGAAAGGAGCAGCGTTATAAAGAGCTATATTGTCTCTCCGCGATCTAAAAATAAGTCCTCTCTTTGCCATTGATTCAAGTTTCTTTTCTATCTCAACAACATTCTTACCGGCTCTTCTTGCTATGCTACGGGCTCGTTCTGGTCTGATAGTTAAGAAAGTAGTTAATTCGGCTTCTTCTTTGGTAAAAAGACGCTTAAGAATTTCAATTTCAACTCCAGATTGAGTTTTCCGGAAACCTATTGGAAATGTATCAAGGAACTCCCTTAATTTCTCGTACGAATTTACAGTCATAACACAAAAACTACTATTTTTTTCTATTATCTAATAATCATTTTAAATTAAAAATAAAGGTTAGGTTTCTTTCTCTGTCGATAATTCTGGTATTTTTTTCTAATGTTTTAACACTGAAATTTTTCTTCACCCCCTTAGAGGAGAAGACTTAAAAAGAAAAAAGACGAAATATGTTTTATGTCATATTAAGAGTAATTAAGTAACTTTCTAGAGAGATAAAATTTGGAATCCGAAAAGAAACAAAATTATATATACACATATATTCCTCCGTCAACACCTATTCATTTAAAAAAAAGAGAGACTTATGAAGAATTTTGTCAAAATATAAATAAGAATGCTCCTTTCGGGCGAGACGAGAACGGTATAGCATATCTTAATCTTGAATTGAGAGAGAACCAAACATACGAAGAATATATACTTGAAATAGAAAAAACAGCTCCATTTGGTCGTGACAAACACAAAAGAGCTCATATAATACCCTTAAAAAAACATCTCATGCACGAAGATGCGTGGCGCATCGACATGGCTTTCGGCAGCGACCACGGCAAACTTCATAATTCAGGATTAGGCTGGAAGTTGAATCCCACTATGCTTATAGCTATTCTTCTTATTTTACCATCAATTATTGGAATACCTCTTTTGAACTTATTCTATGGAACGTTTGAAACTTTTATAGCGAGCCTGATTCAAGAATTCTCAATATCATTGCCTATTCTTATCCTGGTTTTTATTTTGGTACTTTTCATAAGATACACAAAAGAAAATCTAGAAGCACTCATAAAACCTTATGAGAAGAATAGTAAATCGGTTCGCTTACTATTTATAAACGAGTTGGAATATTTAAAATTCGTTAAACAGCTCTGTTACGATGTCTATAGTATGAAGTGGCTTTATTGGGGATTTATTGGATTTTTGTTATACCAACCAGTTGGATTAGCAAATATCATTATTCCCGGGTATTGGCAGAACGGTCAACCTGCGGACATTCCATACCTCTTCTCGTTAATTACAATTCCTAGTAGTCTGTTATACGGTCTAATAATCGTTATGATTTTTGCTTTTATCATAGCAATTTTCAGCGGTCTTTTCAGTCTTGGGAATTTAGGTAAAGATAGGACGAAACTGAGTATATACAAATATGGAAAAATGATCTCTAATATTAACAAGATAATGCTGATTGCTGTGTTAGAGAAAAAAAAATTAAGAGACATAGATATTCGATTAGATTTATCAGGGCGAACATTTTATGAGTTTCAAAGAGGGAATCGTAAAATAGGCGAATACTTGTTTAATATCGCAACAATTCTAATAATAATTAGTATCGCTACAGGCATAGCTCTTTGGGTTATAGATTTTATAAACATTTTTCCAGCAGTTATATCTGATAATTTCATTTTCATCTATATCGTGATTTTCATCTTTGGTATGGTTAGCTTAGGAATTTTTATTTTGCCTCAATTTACTATCCACCGATTTTTAAAGAGATTTAAGTATAAGCTTGTGGATCGATTTGCCTCATTAATTTCGCGTATGGAGTACTTATATTTTGAAGCATTAAAAGATTCTTCAATTTTACCATTTATAGATGATAGATGGAAGCAAAGGCAAGATTTAGTAGAAGATATGAACTACCTTAAATCCAAAATAGAAGAAGTAAAAAGCTATGGAACTTGGAGCTACGATTTTCCAGAACTCATGAAACTAATACTCGTTGTAGCAGGTACCTTAGTTCCTCTTATACTTCCGTTCTTAGGAATTTCGATGTAGAGGTAAGTTCTTCATAGCTAAATTATAAATTTTTCTTTTTTTTTATACTTTTTGATGTTAACTGTTTTTTAGTGAAGTTATTAATCTCTTTAACTCTTCTGAGATCGCTAAAGGATTTTTTTGATTTTCTTTCAATTCTTTCAATTTATTAGGTAATTTTTCAATATTTTCAATGTAATATTTCTGGATATTATTTAGATCAGGTAATTCTGTTATTAGTATTCCTTCTTTCATCACAGGAATAAGAAGAGCTTCTGAATTTGAAGGTACTGGTTCATTATCTAACATTAATATATCTTCCTTAAACTCCCCCTGCGTATTATAAATTCTGTAGATTTGTTTTTTACCAGGATAGGTTAATTTATCTTCACTTATTTTAATTTTAGGTTTACGGTTATATTCTATTAATTTGTATACGCCAGCTATAGTAGGGTCGTCGCGGGAAGTGGCTAGTTCAGTGCCAACTCCAAACGCGTCAATAGGTGCGTTTTTCTCAAGAATTTCTTTTATTTTATACTCGTTTAAGTCTGAACTAGCAACGATCAGCACTTTTTCACATCCATTTTCGTCTAATATTTTTCTAACTTTTTTTGAGTGATCAACGAGATCACCTGAGTCAATTCTTACAGCCTTAATGGAGTTTTTAAACTTAGAAATCTTTTTAGCTGCTTTTTCTGTATCGTATGTATCAATTAAGAGGATGGAATTATCTCCGTAGATATTATTATAGACATCGAAACTCTCCATTTCATTATCAAATCTTTGGATAAAACTATGGGCCATTGTCCCGCTTGAATCAATACCAAGTTCAATATCAGCGATAACATTACTTGTACCGTTAAAACCCGCAATATAACTAGCTCTCGCAGCGTAAACGCCAGCAAGAGGGCTGTGCGATCTTCTCGTGCCAAACTCTAACAATGTTTTGTTTTGTGCAACATTTTTTATTCTAGACGCTTTTGATGCTATTAAGGTTTGATAATTAATAACATTTAATATATAGGTTTCGGTCAACTGAGCGTGGAACATCGGACCTTGAATCTTCATAATAGGCTCGTTAGGAAAGAAATAATTACCTTCTCTCATTGCCCATACATCTAATTTGAATTTAAATTTAGGTAAATAGTCGTCAAAAAAACTAGAATCGATTTTTTTAAAAACCTCTTTTTTTCTAAGGAACTCTATTGTCTTTTCAGTGAATCTTGCATTCTGGAGATAATGAATCACTTGTTCTAATCCAGCAAAAATTAAGTAATTTCGATTTTTAGGATATTTTCTTATAAAAAGATCAAAAACAGCAATATCGTCCTTTTCCTTAATATTATTATCGAGATTGTACTGATAATATGCTGCGCCCATTGTGAGTTCGTAAAAATCAGTGCTCAAAATTACATTTTGGTCATTTATAAATCCCGATTTTGGACCTTCCATTGTCATCATCTAAATTATTTTTTCTTTAACCCTGTAACCCTTTTCAACATGAATCCCAACATCCTGTCCTTATTTACTCCACCGTTGCATGTAATTTTATCTCCTAATTTAAATTTGTCGCTTGAATACAGCTTATCACTGACTCTTAATATTAATTCGTCTAAATTTTCTATGTCTTCCTTCTTGAAGTCGCTTTTTTTTTTCAATTGAGGTCCGAATTCAATATCCTTTAAAGTTATTAGATAATAAGTAGTTATATTCCCTTGGAAATCATCTTCTTTCTCTTCTATACCTGCTATTTCAGCTTCATACACAGTTACTCGTTTGTGCCTTGCGAGAAGAGAACTAGGAGCACCTTCATTAATTAAATTCCCATCCTTAATAACAATTGTTTCGACCTTTTTTTCGAAATCTTTAGGAAGGATAGTTGTTTTCCAATCTGATAATTTAAAATAGTTTTTCTTTAAGGAATAAATAAATCCTATCCAAAAATGATTACAAAATCCCATATTTGAGCCTACTCTACAATCACAATCTCGTTCTGGATCATTAATATTTTTAGGTGTTATTGATAAATAAGAATCCGATTCCCAATTAAAACCTTTGAATTTTAACTCGATTTCATGGTTCTTATCGTTTACGACTTTAATATTTGTAATTGATTCTCGATCTTCGCCATTAATTTTTTTAATTGCAAGATCAATTTCACTTGAAATGATATCTTCTTCCTTCTGTTCTAAGAAGTCCTTTAGTTCTTCTTCTGCAAAAGAATCAAGTATGAAATCAATAATTTCTGATTTTTTAAACTTTGAATAACCTTTTATTCCAAAATCCCGACATATCTGTTTCAATTCGTCTAAATTTAGAGATTGGAGTAAATATTTCAAATAAGTCTTATCATCAATTTCTCTATTCATATAATCTCAAGCCCAATAATTCTAAAATATGAATTCTCCAAGTATAATTTAAATTGTTTGCTTATATTTATGACTGTTGTAATAAATTGTTCATAATCTTAATTTGACATTGTCCCCTTAACAAGAACTTCTGTTAAATTTTCAATAAGTTCTTCCTCTTCAAGTTCAAAATCACTCCGAATCCACCAAATAAAGACTCCAAGTACCGTAGATGTCCAAACTCTAGCTGTTATTTTAGGATTTTGATCACGGGCTCCAGATTCTACGAGTCTTGAGATGATTTTTTCTACTTCATTCGTAAAATTGTCAAGAATCTCATTTCTTTTGTTTCGATATTTTTGATCCATTCCCCCCATTTGCTCAAAAAATATTAGAAATGAATCCTTTTTTTCCCTAAACATCTTAGCGTATCCTCGAAAAAGATTCTTTACCGCGGAGATTGGTGGAATCTTGTTATCTTTGAAATAGATAAATAATTCTCTAAATTTGCTTATCATAAGTTCAGCTAATCCACTAATTAATACTTCAATTACGTCCTCTTTCGAATTAAAGTAATTATAGAAGTTCCCTACGCTCGTATTAGCCCGTTTTGTGATATCTTTTATTCGAGTGTTATTAAATCCTTTTTCTTCAAAAACGGTGAGAGCTGATATTATAAATAAATCTCTCTTTTCCTTCTTTATTATTTCAGACTTCTTCTCTCTTGAAGACACTTGCGGTCAACTCAGAAAATCATGAACAATTTGTATTATATAAAAATTCAAAAAAATTATTATTAAATCTTAAGAAAATAGGTTAAAATTTATTATTTATTAGTTTTCAAAAATCTATTGATATTTTTTGCTTTTGGCGTATCCTAAGAGAATATATGACCTTTTAATTATATAAAAGCAAAAATTATATATCTAGATCGATCTATACCTCATAGATTCTGGGTAAGGATTATAATTAAGCTCCTTTAAATTAGATAAGTCTTTGAAATAAGGTAATAGGATTTCTTTATCTGTATAGTATTTTCCTAGCACTTGAATGGGATTGCTTGTAAAGCTTAAGATCTCCAAATTAACAAGTTTATCAAGACCTTCGATTTCTCGAATTTTATTATCGTCAAGTCGTAATTCTTTTAAACTCTTTAATTTTTTGAGACCTTCAATTTTTGAAATTTCATTATAACTTAGATACAGTTTTTCAAGGTTAATTAACGTGTCTAATCCTTCTATATCTTTTATGTGATTCTCAGCAAGATTTAGTGACTTCAGGTTAGTGAGATTTTCAAGGCCCTCAATTCCAGTAAGTTCGCATTCAAAAAAATCCAAAAACTCCAAATTCTTTAATTCGTCTAGACCTTCAATTCTGCGTATTGGATTCCCAGGGTCGTCATTATTTGGATTATTAAAATACAAGAACCTCAAGTTTTTTAAATTTTCCAATCCAGCGATGCGCTCAATCTGATTGCCTCCTAATTGTAAAGTCTCTAAGTTTGTTAAATTCTCAAGCCCCTCTATTTTCGTAAGTTGCTCGCTTCCACAGATGTGTAATTCCCGTAATGCTGTAAGTTTTTCTAATCCCACCATAGAATCGAGTCTGTAGCTATAAATGTGCAAGGCTCTAAGGTGAACGAGTTTGTCTAACCCTTCAATTTCCTGAATCGATTGAGGATTTATTCTCACCCCTTCAATCGAAAGAACGCCACCCTCCCGAACGAAAACCTCATTTCCGTTTACTAACACGAACTCATTCATACTCAATTTAAAACAACAAAAGTGGTAAATTCATAGAATAAATCTCTTACTTGACATTTAAATCTTTGCAGTTCAGTAATTTAGTGAGTACAACTTAATAATAATAAAAGGAGGTTAGTAAAAAAACTAGAGAATTATTATTACTATGATCTTTTAGATTTGATCCCCATTATCAACGACCCAATGGCCAAGAAAGTACTTGCAAATCCAGTGATTAAGAAATAGGGCATCATTTGTGAACTAATGTCCGTACTATGATCTAATTGATCTAATATATCTTGATGATCTGTCGCTTCCCCCGAGCAATCACATCCATCGTAATGTTCAACAGTATCTAACACCGCCATAGCGCTATAAAAGATCGCCTTGTTCAAAATGTGTTCAATGCGTTCAAAATATTCTTTTTTAGCCCCCTCTAAATACATAAAGTCAATACGCTCCCATTCATACATTTCGGAATAATCCTCCCATAATGGAAAATAATCATCTTGGTGGGCTTGATTAGTGTCCCAAAGTTCCCATCGGTATTGATGTGAATATAAACCCATGAAGTAAGTTGCAGTCCACGCGTTATATTCCATCGTATATTGGCCTGCGTGGTAATTATAACTACTCTAATCCGATTGAATGATTCTTACATAAAATCTTAGATGTAGGAGGACATCCTTGCGAAGGATCAGGATTTTTTTTGTGAAAATTGCTTCACAAAATTAAAAGATTAATTTTCTATTGTTTTATTATGTCTTTGGGGTCGCTTGTACCTAATTTTACTTAATAATTATTGAAAAAGT
>JABXKB010000376.1 GCA_013375485.1 Promethearchaeota archaeon
TGAACCTGATACTATTTTTGTAGCAGGAGGATCAGTAGGAACAGCAGCGGGACTTGTAGCAGGTTGTAAGTTATTAGGCTTAAAATCAAGAGTACATGTTGTAGCGGTTTATACTAGGTTAACCTCAAACCCATGGGCAGTTAGGAAGAATGCTAATAAAGCAATTAAATATTTAAGAAAAAGAGACAAATCAATGCCTAACATAAAAGTATATAAAAAGGATTTTATTTTTATTAGAGGTTATTTAGGATCTGGTTATGGTATTAAAACATCAAGGGGACAAAATGCTGTTGATAAAGTAGTTGAATTAGAAGGATATAAAAAAGATTTTAAACTTGAAACTACATATACGGGAAAAGCAATGGCAGCAATGTTCGATTATTTAAAACAACAAGAGAATAAAAATAAAACCATTCTATTTTGGAACACTTATAATTCTAATGATTTGGATGAATATCTTAAGGAAACTGGTTTTCAATATAAAAAACTACCAAAAAAATTTCATAAATTCTACGAGGAGAGTAAATTTCAATGCTGGCAAATTACAAATTGCCCAGAAGATATTAAAAAAAGTTGTCCCGCTTATTTAAACCATGAATATAGGTTTTGGAAAATTACAGATTGTATCCTTGATGAACAAAAACAAAGAAAAGCTTTTGAAGAATTAAAAAACGTAATAAAATTAGAAGATGTTTAAGAAAAGTTAAATTATTTTTAACCTTTGTAATAAACCGGTGATTAAAATCGGTAAAGCAATAGTAGCATCACACCATACACTCACATGTTTTGATTCTAAAGAATATTTCCCCCAAGATTTTGCTTCTGAAAATGTACTTCCTGATAAACCTCCATCATATTCCATTGCAGAGTGAATACGAACTGAATAATTATAACCCATTTTTGTAATTTTATCAAATTGATCTAACATTGGAAAGATTTGTTGAGCCCAATTACGCGGAACACCTCCTCCTACTATTATAGTTCCATATTCTTCATGTTTTTTAACAATATCCCCAAATTTTTTTACATCCCCTAAGATATCAAATTGAAAATCATATCCTTCATAAAAGTCATATTTTATAAGTTTTAAAGCTAATTCTGAGTCTGAAAAGGCTGGTACAAATATGGGTATGTTTTTTTTAGCTGCAATTGAAAGAATACAATCGGTCGTTATTTTATTCCCAATTATTTTTAAAAATTCTGATGGTGTAATTTTGACTTCTTTCTCTTCAATTGAAGATTGAATGATGTTTAATAATAGTTTATCTGCTTTATCATAGTTATCTTCGGGAAGGAAAATATCATAAATCCTATTTATTCGATGTTTGAATAATTCATCATCATCTACATTTGGACTTCCTATATAGTGTCCTACATTACTTGCCGCATCTACTAAATCATGTGTAATATTAGCACCCGTACTAATTAATATATCGATTAATTCATGTTTCATTAATACCGAAATTAGTTCTCCCATACCAGCGGGAACCATCGCCCCACTTAGAGTTAACACAGTTAAACAGCTTTTATCAGAAACCATTTTTTCTAAGATATCAAGAGCTAAACCAAGATTTCTTCCTTGGAAACCACAATCTTTTAGAGCAGTCAAAAGATCGTTCACATTTTTTACCATTTTTGGATTGAAAGGTTTAACTTTTTTTATTAAAAAATCTTCTTTTTGATGGGTTTTCATAAATAAAGTTAAATGCTTTAATAATTTTAAAATGATCTATTTGAATTTTTTCAAAAAGTCTTGAAATAACACTATTATATCCAAAAAGAATCCTTTATTTGAGTATATTAAAAATAAATCTTTAAGAAATTCTTTACTTCATTATTTTAGTTCTTTATAGTTTCCAATTTCATAATAATATAGAAAATCTGTTTAATAATTATTAATTAGGCAGAATTTTCCGAATTTAAATGTCAAAAATTTTAATTTATTATTATGGTTTCAAATAATTTTAAATATAACTCTAAATATTAAATTCTTAATTAAATAATAGAAAGAAAGAATGATAAAATAATGTCATTAGTCCCAAAAAAGGTTTTCTTTGTTAAGGGTAAAGGATTTCATAAATCCAAATTAACTGCTTTCGAGGAAGCCCTAAGAAACGCAGGGATTGAAAAATATAATTTGGTGAATGTATCTTCCATTTTCCCACCCTATTGTATTGAAATTAATAAGGAAGATGGTTTAAAACAATTGCGTCCTGGTCAAATAGTGTTTGCTGTTATTGCTAGATCAGATTCTAATGAGTATAATCGATTAATTTGTGCTTCAATTGGTGTAGCTAAACCTGCTGACAAGGGACAATATGGATATTTAAGTGAACATCATTCTTTTGGTGTTAAACCAGAAAAGGTGGGTGATATCGCTGAAGATTTAGCAGCAGAAATGCTAGCTACTACTCTTGGTATTCCTTTTGATCCCAATTTAAATTATGATGAAAAAAGAGAAGTATTTAAAATGGGAGGAAAAATAGTTGAAACAAAAAGTATTACTTCTTATGCAACTGTTAGAGAAGAAGACGAATGGGCAGCTGTTGTTGCTGCGGCGATTTTCATCCTTTAATTTTCCTAAAATATTTAATGTCTATATTTTGAAAGCAGGAATCAATTGATTCAATTTCTTCTAAAGTTTCTAAAGAAAATCTTTTTTTATCATTAAAATCTTTTGCTGCCCAAATTAATTTGTTAAATCTCTGGTGATGATGGTGAAATCTTTGGTTTGCATATTCTTTTGCTTGTTCAGTGTACAGAAGAAAGGGCCAATCACTACCTTCCATTAAAATAAGTTCACGAGCAATTTGTTTAAGAATTCTTTCTTCCCAAACGTTAGGGTTTGGGATATTTTCTAAAACATTTTCAAAATCCTTTACTGATGCATTAATATAGGGCCAAAGCCAACCATGTTCTGGATTTTTCCACACTTGAAAATGACCTCCTTCTCCCCAACTACTTTCTCCCATTTTAATTACAGAAAATTTATCCTTAAATTTAGACATGTAGTCAGAAATAGTGATCATTTCTATATCTTTATGGTTATGAATCAATTCAAAGATTTTATTTAACCAAAAAATTCCCTCCATCCACCAATGACCATAAAGCTCAAAGTCGTAAGGAGAAACAATAATCCCGTGTGTTTTAAATTTTTCTGAAAATAGTCTTAATTCTTCAGAAACCGACGAAACAAAATGATTAGCATGAGATCCAACCATTTCTTTGGCTTTTTCAATATTATAAAGCTGTTTCTCCTCTTTTCCTAATTCTTTATTAGTGATTCTCCAATAATGCAAACCAGATTCATGATCCTTTTTGTGAAATTCTCTATAATATTCATTCCCGGGATAACCTATTTTGGCATCCCACACTTGTCTACTTGATTTTTTGTTTCTACCATATACAGAAACTCCTGTTTCTAAAGAATATCCAAAATTTGTATTTAATCCAATATCATTCTTCTCATCTAATAACTCTGCATCTAAAATTCCATGAGAATCCACAAAAAAATATTTTATCCCTGAATTATTTAACCAATAATCAAGACTCTCTCGAACCTTACCATCTCTGTATTCTTTAGGTCTATATGCACATTCAGGAAGCCAAATACCCTTTGGCTCTCTTTCAAAATACCTCTTGTGAGTGTCAACAGCTATTTGAATTTGAGAAAAAATCCCAGAATCACTTTCTATTAATGGTAAAAAGCCATGTGTTGCTCCACATGTTATTAATTCAATCATCCCTTCATCTTGGAGCCATTTAAAACTTCCTAAAATGTCTCTATAATAATTTTGATAAAATGTATCTAATACATGCTCAAAATTTCTTAAATGAAATTCAGCAATACTCTTCCTTTCTTGATGGTTTTCAAATCTCTTAATATCATTTTT
>JABXKB010000081.1 GCA_013375485.1 Promethearchaeota archaeon
TTAATTATATCTCCATATTATGGAATGAGTTATTGATTGAAAAAAATCAATTTAATTACTTTTTAGACTATTTTAAGGTTTTAAAAAAAATACAAAGAATTTATCAAAAAATCGAAAAGAATAGAAATATTAATTGTAAATATAGAGAATTTAAATGTAAATTATTGTCTAATTCTTCATCGTATAATCTCAAAGAATATGAATGGCACGATCCAATTTTTATTTATAATTACTTTGTAAACCAACTTTCAAGTTTAAATAAAAAAGAAATTAATGATTCATTTTGTCAAAAATGTTATAATTATAATAAAACGTCTGAAACCTATATTCTCGAAAATCTAAATAATTTAAAAATTATCCAAAAGTTTAAAAATTTCTTGTCGGATAGTAAAATTCATGAAAATCACGATAATTTCTATGAATATTTTCTTATTGGACCTTCTTATCTAGTAAATAACCTTCAAAAATATCGATATAAGGGTATTAATAAAGATAAAAAATTACTAAATTCATATAACACGGGGAAATACAATACCTTTAAAGTTTATATTTATGAAAATTCAGATGAAATTGAGAGAAATTACAAAGTCACTTCATTTTATAAGGGGGAACAACAAGAGGATTATTTTGATAAAATAATCCAAGTTATTACTCAAAATATAGAACTTGCTGAATTTGACCAGTTAATTCCTTTAGAAAAGTTAATTAAATTGTATAAAAGAGAAGCCCTAAATGTATTAAACTTAAAATATGAATTTTCAAAATCAATTAAAAAAAAGATTGGGTTTTTAGCGACTCTAAAAAAAATTAATTTAGACAAATTATTTCCATTACTAATCGACGATTTTATTGAGGAAATCTTCTTGGATTCCCCGAAAGATGAAATTTACTTAAATCATCAATTATATGGTCGGTGTCGAACAGAATTGAGCTTTACTTCAAAAGAAATCGAAAGAATTAAAACTTTAATGAGATTATATAGTGGTCAAAGGCTTGACTTTATGAATCCAATTATTAAATTTGTTATTAAGAATAAATTTTTTTATTGTAGGTTTTCTATTGATGTTGAGCCTATTCAAATAAATAATTTTGCTTTAGATATAAGAAAGTTAAATAAAAACATCTTAACTATACAAGATTTACTAAAAAATGGGACCTTAGATCCATTAATCGCATCTTTTCTTTACTTTAATATTATAAGGAGGAAGAATATTACGGTAACGGGTGAAACTGACACGGGAAAGACGACGATGATTAATGCATTAGACCTATTAACGCCAAAAGAATTCAGAAAAATATATATAGAAAATATTACAGAATCATTAAATGAATTCGAGTATGGTAAACACCAATTAAAATATAAAGTAGATTCATTAGATGAATCCTTGATAAAAAAATATTCAAAAAGTAATCAAATTAAAACACTTTTACATAGAACGCCAGATATTATCTATTTAGGTGAAATTCTCACAAAAGAGGAAGCCGTAGCAATGTTTCATTGTCTTGCTGCGGGATTAAGAGGATTTCAAACAATCCACTCTAAAGATATCGATTCACTTATGAATCGATTCCTTTATCACTTTAAAATAGATGGATCGTGTCTAAATGATCTGGATTTAATCATCTTGATGAAAAAAGACATTAATAAGAGAAAAATTGTAGGAATATTTGAAGTGTGTAAATCTACTGATGTAAAAAGTAAATTATATAACTCGATATTTGAATATAATCTAGAATCCAATAAATGGGTATTAACTAAATCACTCTATGAAACAAACGTAACCTTAGATATAAAAAAATGTGAAGTTTTAACTAAAGAGAATTTCTTTTTATTTATTAAAATATATAGCGACATATTCGAACTTTTGTTAAAAATAAAGAAAATACAAAATATTGACTTAGTTGATTTATTTCATCAAATTTCATATTTTTCTTTAAAATCTTTTGAGTCTTTAGAACTTTTTTGGAACAATTGGAAAAAGAATCGAAGTTTAAATCTTTAAATTTTTATTCAATTGTATGACAAACCTAATAGAGAAATCTTTATTATTGGGTTTTGGAATTTTTACGATAACTATTTTTTCAACTATCTTGATACCTTTCTTAGGATCAATAGTAGAATATAATCATAAAGAAAAAGACTCTTTGGAATCCTACATGATTTTTATAAATGAAGTTGATCTAGGTATTATTTATGTAAATCAGCACCCTAAAGAAGTTTACATTAAGGAGGTTGATTATCCTAATAATTTAAATATAACTTTTTATGATCATTTTGCTAAATATGAATTTATCTTGGAAAATAAGATTTGCGTTAGATATATCGAATATAATATGACTTTTGTCAGTTCTTATTTTCACAGTATTCCTCCCCAAACATACCTTTTGAATATTTCTCAATATTCAACATTAATTAGAGTTAATATTATTAGTATACACTAAAATGACTATATGTATGAAAAATCTTGACTATTATATCAAATTTTGTTCCAAATTCAATAAACCTAATTTACCAAAATTAAAATTAAAGGTATTGAATGATAGGTATAGTTATTTCTATAAAAATATATATAATATTAATGAAAATGACATTAATAGAGCGAGTTTTATAATATATATACTCTCATTTAGCATCATTGTATTGCTCTCACTCGTTTTTCTCGAATTGAATATTATGATAATTATTTTATACTCTCTTATTTTATCATTTATTCTCTCATATAGATTCAATTTAGTACTCTATTATGAAATTATCAAAATGGAAAAAAAAATTAATGCTATGCTCTATTTAATTAAAATAGATTTTTCCTTAATACAAAAAACCATGAAGAACAATTCTGATTGCTGTTTAAATTTTATAAAACTGATTAAAGATTATAAAATACCGATATTAGGCACTTTCAATACTATTTTAAAAAGAATTCATGAAGGTAGTAAACCTGAAAATGAATTAATGAAAATTATAACCCCCTCCAATGATTTTAATCAATATTTAAAATTCTTATTAATTAATAACTTTGATTATAGGTGCGAAATAGATGATTTTAAAGAAAGTTCATTAGAAAACAATTTTAGAATTTATTTAAGAGAAATTCAATCAAAAATTAGTATCATCTTTTTTATTGGTATATTTTTTCCAATTGGATTATGTTTTTTGATTTTGTTTCAAATACTAAATTTAGTAATACTAATTATTCTAATCCCTTTTTTTTTATACTTCTTAAATTTACTCTGTCGAAAATTTGTTAAAAGACATACTTATTTAATGGGTATTTTAAAAGAATATTCAAGTTCAGAAAAGAAAAAATTTAATGAATTTTTATTATTTTTAAATAGTTTTGCCATAAATTTAAAAAATAATATTTCGCCTGAAACTGCTTTTCTAAAAACATATGAACAGAATAAAAATCTTTTTGTTGTACTTAAGTCAACAATTAAAAATCAGATCTTTAGTCTTTTGAATTTTAAATTATCTTTTCATGACATGATACAATTTTTTAAGTTAGAATTAAAATCTATTCGATACAATGTAATCCTTGATGCAATAGAAAAATTTATTGGGGAAAATGCGAATTATTCTTCTGAAAAAATCTTCGAAATTATAAATATTGTGCATAAACATCAAAAACTTGAAAAAAAATTAGATATCATTATTAAGGGAGAGAAGTTCAAGATATTTTTCTTTATTTTTCTCTTACCATTATTAATAGGAGCAATTTCAGGCATGTTACCTTTTTTTCTACTAATAACAAGAAATTCTACTTCAATAGGTTCTATAATTTCAATTGATCATAATAATTTAATAAATATTTACTATATTTTTACTATTTTTTTAGTATTTATTTCAAGTATATCTATTACTTCAAGTAATTTTTTAAAAATTATTAACTTTCAGAAGAAAGTTCTTGTAATATTTATTTCTAATCTTATCTTTATTTTAACTTTTTTAATTTCGTTCATAAATATTTTAAATTTTATATAGGATGATGGAATGTACTATTAAGAAAAAGCAATAAGGTAGATAGATTGTATTGTGAAGTATATACCAATAAATACGTTTATTAGTGTAGAATAAAAAAAAATTAGTTTGAAAAAGGCTATGTTCTCCAAATTGTTAACATATATTAAAACTTCTAATTTTTCTAATATCAGATAAAAGGGAGTTAATAGTATTAGAAAAATTAAAAAAGCTATTAAGGTAGTTAGCATATCAACAGAAAATGCAGAATATATGAAGATAAATATAATAACACTTAACATTAATAAAACTTCAGATAAAAGTAAATGAATCTCTAACATCTCTTAAAATATATCTAATATAAATTATTTAAAGGACTACTCTTCTTTTTTTAAATTAAACTAAATTTCTGATAGTTTTTTTCTTAAAATTTGATCTAATTTCTCATAGAACCTAAGTTTTTATAAACACTAGAATTGTTAGAAAATATTATAAAAGAAAAAACGCTGATAGTAATTATGAGAAATTTAAAATTGAAAGGACTTAAATATAGTAAAGGGAAGTATTATCTATATAATGATAGATTCGTATTTTTTCCTACTCAAGTAATAGATATATTATCATCTATTTATGGGGAAGGTGTAAAATCTTTATTAGTTTGGCTTGGAAAGAAGGCTGGTTGGACATTAATACAAAATTGGGATGAAAATCTAAAATCTAAAACATTAGAAGATTTAATGAATCAGGCTTGTAATATATTAAATAATCACGGATGGGGAAGATTTGTTCCAAAACAAATAACAGAGGATTTGATTATAATAAATCTTTTTCATAATATTTCTTCAGAATTAGAAAATAAATCTAAATATTTTTGTTATTTTGTAACAGGCTTGTTAACTGGTATTGGAGAATTCGCACTATATCAAGTTAATGTCTCTGAAACGCAATGTTGTTTAGAGGAGTTAAATTTGGATTTTTGCGAATATAAAATTGAAAAAATAAATTAATTCACCAAGGGTCCCATTCTTCTGGATTTAATTCATCACTATCATTGTTTTCAAGGTCTTTTTCAACAGAATCAGAGGGCATTTGAAATAAATTATCTTTATAATTTGCAATTTGTTCTTCGACCTCTTTTTGATCATCTTCAGTTAGATCTAGTTCTTCTTCTAGTACAAGGGTTTCTTCTCCAATAACAACATCTTTAAAAGCCAAGATTAGAGAAAGAAAATTAAAAAATTCATCTTTATTCATCTTAACTCTTACTGAATTATCACTATTCATAAGTGCTAATTTAATTATCCGAACTTCACCACTAATCTCAACAGAAGTAATTTCAATATTTTCCTTTTGGTCCTTTAGTTGAATTTTCCATGAAGTTTCTCTTATTTTTTCTATCTCCATATTTTACTTTTCACATTAAAAAATAATTAAATATCATTAATTTAATAAAAATTATTTAATTTAAAATTAATTCCAAATTTATTAATTAAATTATAAGTGTTATTAAACAAACGAATAAGTATGTAAGGATAATTAATATAATGAGCGGAGGACGAATTTGAACTAGTATCTGGAATTTTTTATTATTATTATTATAAATTAAAAAGAAAGACTTGCAAATAAATTTATCTTCTCCATACATGGTTAATTTTGAATAATCTAAGAATTTAAAAAAACCCCTAATATAAAATTTCTGACAGCTTGAGTATCTTGGATTTGAGTTAAATAGAGTGATGAATGAACAATGATTTTTAAAAAATTTGTTTAAAAAATAATTTAAAATAAATAATAAAATAAAAAATAAGGAAAAAAATAAAAAGAAATAAACTAAAAAATTAAGATCCAAATATTTCACAGGATGAGTGATAAATATTAAAATAATTAGTTTACCATCACTTCCACCTATTATTTTTAAACTAAATAATAGGAGTGAAGTAAGAAATGTTAAAAAAAAAAAAAAATCCTCACAAATATTACAATTAAAAAAGTATTAAAATAATACAAACACTCAAATAGATTTAGAATAATACTAGTACTAAAAGTTAATATAAAAAAGGAATTTGAAATTTTACGATACCTAAA
This sequence comes from Promethearchaeota archaeon, assembly GCA_013375485.1. Lineage (GTDB taxonomy): Archaea > Asgardarchaeota > Lokiarchaeia > Sigyniarchaeales > SOKP01 > Loki-b32. The sequence continues at coordinate 6,044 of JABXKB010000081.1, forward strand.
ATCAAGAAAAGATATAAATAAAAATAAGATTTCAAAATACAAAGTATTTAATAAAATTATCAGTTGAACCATACTATTAACAATTACCTTCCCAGATTTCTATAAATTTTCTTAAACTTCTTGCTTTCAAATTTTCCAATTTATATCTGAATATTTTTATTCTCCCGAACTTCTTTTCTTGGATTAAATCAATCATCTTAAGGTAGTTTAAATGCTTTGAGGCACAAGAATAATTTAACTTTGTTTTATTGATAATTTGTGTAATACTTAATTCTTCATTTATTGCTAGAGTCTTTAAAATTTTAACTCTGGCTCGTGATCCCATTAGATCTTCAAATTTTTTTCTTTTTTTAGGCGTATTTACAATCATATCTCAATACCTTTCGAGTTTAGTATCTCTATCGTGCTTTTTTCTAAATTACGTAAACTCAAATCAGGAATTTTGATTATAGCACGTCTACCTTTTATCCTTTCACTAATAATTTCGGATACAATAATATTTTCTCTCTTAAATTCTTGGAGGTAATTCCATAATTGAGAATCAGATCTTGGTTGTAAACCACTGTTTTCACATATCATATAATACCTCTTTAGGGCATCAATAAATGATATTTCAATCTTATCACTATTGTCTAAAGCTTTAATTATTGCAAGTAAAAAAGTCAATTTTTGTGAATTCATATATTCTAAAATATCTAATGCTGAAAAAGGAAGTAAATCCTGAGTTCCTAACCTAATACATTCAGCATCTATATATTTTAAATTTTTACTCTCAGCTATCTTACATGATCTCCATAAAATGTTTAATCCGTATCTAATATCCCCAGAATTAAATGTATTTTCTGATATCATGTCAATAATATCATCAGAAATTACATTTTTTTTAAGACTAATATCGGCTCTATATTTGAAAATATCAAATATTTGATTTTTAGAATATTTTTTAAATTTTATTATATTTCTTTGCAGAGTGCTAATTGTACTGTTATCTAAATGGTTTAAACATGAAATATCTCTCACAATTCCAATAATTGATAGTCTTTGATCACCTTTTAAGGTGTCATCGTTAACTCGAGTTAATGAATATATTAAATCTTCATGCTTATTTATTAAATAACTTAATTCATCTAAAACAATTAATATATGTAAATTATAACGTTGAAGAAATTCAATTAAAATATCTAATAAATCTTGTGATGAATAACCTCTTTTTGGAAAATTAAAATCAATTAATTGAATAAGCCTAATCAATACCTTGTAACTCGTCCTTTCTTTTCTACAGTTAACATGAACATATTTTACGTTTATTTGTCGTTTCTTTGAGGCTTTTTCTAAAATTTCTCCGAACAATTTTATAGTCGCAGTTTTTCCTATTCCCGTTTTTCCAGTTATTAAAATTTTTCTTGATATTGAACTTGGGTTTGTAATTAACCCTAGAAAAAGTTGAGACAATAATGAGAGTTCTTTATCTCGGTGTGGTAGTTTTTCCGGGATGTAATTTATATCAAGTTTGCTCTCATCCTTGAATAATGACGGTCTCTTTAATAATTCTTCAAAATACTCCATAGTTCTAAAATTTAATCAAGGGGATTTTATAATGATTTAAGAAAACAATCGTTTATAATAAAATACGGACTATTAGTTTTTTAACAAAAATTATTAAATATATTTCTATTAGTAATATCTAAGTATTCCTAAATAACTAGTACAATCTTTCGAAATTGTTCTTAGCTACTACTAAATAACAGGAGGGTTTCAGAATTTAGTCGTTTTTTAAAAATTTAAGTATTCACTTGATTAAATATTCATTAGTAAAAATTTATAACTTTTTTTAAGTTTAATATCTGATTATCAGATCAGCTAACAATTTACCACTCCCTTTCTTTTTTTCAGATATAATGTATGACAATACTATTAATATAATAATTAAAATAGACGTAAAAGATAAGATACTCAAATGTAAGGTATTTTTTGTATTATAATAGATCTCTTTATTTATTTTAAGACTTAATGATAATGTTTTATTTTCTAAAAAATATGTTCCATTAAAAATTATGTGGATATTAAATTCCTGTCCTTCATGGTCAAAATTAAATAATTCTTGAGGAATTGAAATTGTTAAAATACCAAACTTATCAGTTTTATATTCGTTGAAGTAAGTAAGTGTTTTGTTGTCAAAGATTTTCAATAGTATAAAACAATTAGCAAGTGGTTTCAAGGATTGATTAAGGTTATAATAATATGATAATTTAATTGCTAAATCTTCATGTTCTTTTAAAGAATCATTATAACTTATAATCTCAATAATGAGATGATTTTTATCAATATATAATTCATAAATAAATTTGGTGTCATTATAAACCCTATTATTTATAATTGAAAATATTAAGAAATTCTGTCCTAGTGTTAAATCTGTAAGTGTTGATAAACTTAGGTTAATCATACCTGATGTATTCGTTATATAAGTATATTTGTATCTTGTTAAGTTATTGAAAGATATCATAAATTCTATTGTATGATTTATTAAATAAATTGGAATCTCTGATGATTTTTCATAAAATCTCGCTTTAAGATTTAAGCATTCACCATACTTTATATGATCTTTATATCCTATTAATTGACATAAAGGATTTCTTTTAATTATTTTAATTTTGATTGTTTCAAGAAAAGTACAAATGGTATTTGTAGTATCAATATGAAAATAAAAACTGAAGAATTTAACATAGAGGATATTCGTATAATTTGAAAAATCTATATTTAGTTGCTGAAGATCTATAGACCAATTTTTTTCAATAAAACCAATTTCCGAGTGTTCAGAAGAATTCCAAATATTAGTATCTGAACTATCGAATATTTGAACTTGAACATAAGAAATTTCATTATTAACATTATAATTCAATTCCCAAGATGCATTTATTTTAACATTTTCGTCAATGAAATATACCATTTTATTAGTATCTAAAAAATTCAAATTACAATAAAAGGTATTTACAAAACTAATTAAACTTAAGATATCAACTAGTAGTAATATTGAAAATAGAAATATATGTCTTTTTTTCACACCATATTTCTCTAATTTAATGTATAAAAACCTAAATAATTCCAAAAAAATTTAATTTATCAAATATTTTATTATAAAATTAGAAATGAATAAAATCTGTAATTGAAATGGGAAAGGTACGAACAGTTTTAATAAAAAATGTGTCAAAGGAATTAATAATAAAATACCCAAATGTATTTACCACTGATTTTGAAAAAAATAAAAAATTATTGGATAAATATCTTGAAATAGACTCGAAACATTTAAGAAATAGAATCTCAGGATATATTGTAAACTTATTAAAGATTAGGGAAAAAGATTAAGCCGTTTAAAATATATTTCTTTGATCTTATTTATAATTTGAGTAAACCTAAAAAAAAGGGATAATAATTAACGATAATATAAAAAAAATGGCAGATCTTCTTAGATCTGGATATAAAATGCTAAATATGGCTTGTCCCGTTTGTAATAATCCAATATTTCGAAATAACGAAGGAATTACGTTTTGTCCGACTTGTAATAGAAAAGTTATAATCGTTGACGATAAAACCAATCAAGATGATAGAATAAAAAAAAATAAGATAGAAAATGATAAAAAGCGAGAAAATCTTCACCTAAATAAACATAGTGAATTATTAAACTTATTAGAAAATGTGATTTATGAAAAAATAGAAAATATTACAACAAAATTAGAAAAAGAGACACAATTACAAGTGATAACAACTTACACTAAGATTTTATTGAATTGTATTGATATTCTTAATAAAATTTCATTCCCGAAAGATACATGATAGTTATATTCATTTGTTATCAAAATTATATTAACTCACACTTAAATTTCCCGGTTAAGATACTATAAACGGATAATTGCTTCTGCCGGGATTCGAACCCGGGTCCCGAGGGTGAGAGCCTCGGATGCTTAATCCTGATCATAGTTTATTGAAAACTAAGTCAGATTGACCGAACTACACTACAGAAGCAGAAAATGTATTTTTCTTTAATTCTTCGTAACTTTAATGTAAATAAATTTGTATAATTTAAAAAATTTAATATATTCTAAAGCCAATTTTACCAATAATAATTGGATATTAGAAGAATATAAATCAAGACTTTTATAATTAAATTCAATTTCTCTTGAAAAATTTAAATTTATTATTAATTGATGAAAATTGGCTTCAAGAGATTTACATAATGATCTCTGATTGAATATTCCGCAATTTTAGTCGCTTCAGATATGATTTTCTGTGTTAAAATTGCTTTTTGCCTGTACTTCTTCGCTAATAATTTATCAGCAAGATATATAATTGCCCCCATTAAAATGAAGGGATTTCTGCCACCCCTCTTCCACATAGGTAAATCTTCTAATATTTCACGACATTTTATAATTAATTTATTTTGGAACTCTTGCTTAGACCAAAATGCTCCTTTTTTGTCAATTCTTTCTTTTAAGCATTCATGCGTTGTAACTTCATTTACTAATCTAATAAGATAATCTTCACTTTTATGTGGTATAGAATCATTATTTAAGTAATGTTTATATCTTATCCCATCTCTTAGAATTAATCTTGGATTTACGCGGTGGCCGAAATTCTGAAACGCGTCAGAGATTTCATTGATAGTTATAGGGGCATTATGATATTCCTTCCGAGCAGCGAAGAAAATACAAAATGCAATCAATGAAATGTTATTGATTACTTTTTCTTCATTTTTAACTATTTTTTTATAGTAATAAGCAGCATTATTTCGAATATTTTTATTAAGGTTGAGATATAACGAAATTTTATTTAAAATATTAAAAATTCTATATTCTGTTTCATGATTTTTAATCCTTAAAAATTGGGCATAATTTTTTTTTAATCTTCTAAATAACTTTTGCTCACTGGGAGGCAGAAGTTTACCACTTTTATCTTTTAAATACTTAGATTTTTCATAATCAATAAATGAACCCAAACCACCTACAAAATCTGTTCGTTCTCCTAGAGCTACATATTGTTTACTCATGGAATTTCTGTTTTTTAAATCATGAAAAATAAAAGAGGATTCTCTATAGAAATTATTAATCACTAATCCGCATTCCTTACAAATATTTTCAAAGCTATTTATGATAATTTTTCCTCCACATTCTGGGCACTCTCCAGTTTTATCTTTTTCATTTTCAATTCGACTAATATTAAACACATTAAAGCACAAATTTTAAGTTTAAAACTTTCAGCGTTAATTAATTTAATTTTGTAGAATAACGATACCATAAATGAACGTGCTATTCCTATGAAATAGAATAATCTTCTATAGAGAAAGAGAGAGGTGAATAAAAGTAAAAAAAGTATGAATTTAAAATGTTCAATTTAGAATTATATTAATCTATAACATGAATGTGTAATGTTAAAAAATATTTAATCAAAATAATTTAATAAAAATGAGTCAAATTCCAAGAAATATAGAAAAAATAAAAAATTATCCAATAAAGAATGGTGAAACATTAGAAAAGCTCATTAGAAAGCTTAAACAAATCATAAATGGGAAAAGAGAAATCATGTACTCAGACATAATAAATATAATTATTCGAGAAGGAAATATAGGAGAAGAATATAAACAATTAATAATATGGTGTAATTATAAAATTAGACTAGGAAATCTTTATGTAGAATTCGAATGAAATCTAACGTGTTTCAATAGAGTTGGGCTTTAACTTTAAATAAATGGTTTAATCAAAAAGTAAAAATATCACAAAGGAATTATAAATACTAAATTATAATAATACGTAATAATATATTTAAATAAAAATTAATAGAATATTTCATTAATAACAAATTCTTTGTTAAACATATTAAAGAAGCGATTTTTTTTTACTTTAAAATTAAATAACTAAGGTATGATTTCAATGGTTCGATTTACAGCTGATCATAAAGTATATATAAAACTTTTATATTGGGGGATGGCAGGATCGGGAAAAACTACAATAGTAGATACGCTTTATAGATATACAAAAGAAAATGAAATCGATATTGAACCTACGGGAAATTTAACCAAAATCTCTATGGCAAGCGGATCAACATTATATTTCGATAGAGGTATTTTTCAATCAACAAAACAAAAAAGTAGAGGGAAGGTTTTCTATCACGTTTATACTGTTGCAGGTCAAAGAAGGTTTTCACCTTTAAGAAAAAAGATATTCAAGGGAACGGATGGAGTTATTTTTACAGTTGACTCACAAACTCACTTTTTTGAAGATAATATTGAATCTTTAAAAGAATTGAAAAATGTAACAAGAGGTAAATTAATCAAAGAAATTCCACTTATCATAATGCTTAATAAACAAGATCTTAAAGAAGTTATCGGAGAAGAAGATTTTAAACAGGTTTTAAAGGATGAAAAACTATGGTATGAGCCTGATCATAAATTATATATTTGGAATCCCATAATTTATAAAACTTGTGCTCTATATGAACAAAGAAAAAATATTTACCGTAGTTTTTCAGAATGTGCAAGAAGAACAGGGTTATACCAGATATATGGTGATGGAGAGGCTCCAATTGGAGATAATTTTAAAGAATTTCGCGGTTTTTAGCTTTTCAAATTAAAATAGAATTAATACTTCAAAAATATACTGGATTTTTCCTTTTTTTTAATAGATCAGTAAAGTATGTACAATTATCTAGAAGATTATAAGGAGTTAATTTAGGTTGTAAATATTCAATGAAAAAAACTAGACAAGGATGATCTACAATAAGTAGGAATGATAAGTTATAGTTACTTTGAGGATTATAAAAACCTAAACTCCATCTAATAAATTTTATGGATTTAAAAAAAAGTATAAATAGCTCTCTTCATTTTTTTGTATAATTAAAAAACTTAATGTGAATGAAAAACGGGTTTATATAATAATATAGAGGATAATTTACCAAAGCAATTTTCAATTTTTCAGCTAATGAGTATTTTGGGAATTGATGCTATAGAAGTACGCAAAGTTAGAAACTTGTTAAAACAATTTTATTTACATGGTTACATAAAAAGAATCTCAAAAAATATGTATCAAAAGATTGAAAAAGAGAATAGTAAATAGTTAGTTATTAATACATAATTTAATTTTTAGTTGTGGGAAAACAAATTTAACCAATTCACTGAAAGAATTTAAAATACCTTGTCCTTTTATTGCTACTGTATTTTTAAAAGATATTTGTTTAAACTTTTTATAATCTATATATGATAAAAATCCATTTGCCTCTTGATTTTGATTCTTATTTAAATCACTTTTATTCAATGAAATTACAATAGGAATATTATAAAATTCAGATCCAAATAAAGTTTTTAATTCATTCCAGGATCTAATATTATGATCTAAAGACTCGATTTGAGAATCGACTACAAAAATTAAACCATCTACTCCATTTAAAGTTGCAGGTCTAGTACTTGCATAGAAATCTTGACCTGTTGCTGAATATATTAAAAATTTTAATCCCCATTCTGTTCCCTTAAAATGCAATACACCAAAATCAAAAAATAAGGTACGACCCACTGAGCTATCAATTGATTTGACTGAATCTTCTTTTTTAAAATAAGAAAACAGAGACTTTATTGAGGTTGTCTTCCCTGACATTGCTGGTCCATAATATACTATTTTAACTTGCAGAGTTTTATTATCATAATTAAAAATCATAATATATTCTAACCCCAAAGTGAGACTATTTTATCACCAATAAAAGCTTTTTTTCCATCTTCAATTAAAGATGAATAATCTTCTCCCCACTCTCTCTTAATAAACGAAATAATCCTTTCAATTGGTGCTACTTCATAATCTATAGTTTCAAAAAGAGTTTTACTTCCAATTCGAGTTTGAATTCCTATATCATTCAACAAATTTAATCTTGATAAAATAAAAAAAGCACGCTTTGAACCTGAATAAAAGTTTTGAATTTCTCTTTTGAAGATATTCTTTTTTAACTCATTTTTTTCCTCTTCAAAATCAAGTAGTGTTTTTAATAAATCAATATCTAGTTGGGATGTTGTTATTTTATCGGATAATACCCTCTTCATTTTAGCTATGGATTTTTCTGTATCTTGAGATATTTTTTTGAATATATTTTGTTCAAGTGTTAACTCTATTAATTTTAAATTGATTCCTTCCATCTCTATTGAAATTCTTTCAGATGAGATTGTAATAAATAATATCTCTCTTGATTTATTTTTGATCAAGGTTTTAATATAATTTAATTCATCTCTTTGTTTAGGAATTGTCAATCCAATAAGCCATGAATGAATTTCATTAAATTGATTTAAAGCTTTAAGAGAAACACTACAAGGACATCTTATATGAGCACGTTGATAATTATAGTCAATATTCTCATTTGATGTAAGAGTTTCATAATCCTCTTTTGATATAAAATCAGTATAAAATACATAATCTTTTCGAAAATGAACAAATTCTGAAAGCTCAATCAAAAAGCTATCAATTTGATCTGAATCTTCCCCTAAAACTATTACTGGAATTCTATCTAATAAGCAATACAGAATCAGAGAATTATAATTTCGTTTTAACTTATCTAAAAATTTAAAAAAATTCATTAATTCACCCCGTTATTTAATAACCAATTCCCCTAACATTCTTTTAATATCAAAAGTACTATGGTCTTGAATTTCTGAAGCCTCTTTAATAAGAGTTTCGATTTTCTTAGAAAATTGTGGAAGTATTAATCGAATCAATCCTAATTTTTGCCTAAGCTTTCCAATTTCAGTACTAAAGATTGCTTTTCCTAATCCATCAATAAATTGAAAAGAATTTTGACAATCAAGCAAAATTCTGTCTGCCTGCATTTTTTTCAGTAACCAAGCACACCTATTTGCAGTTTGGAATAGAGAGTAACTCATAGCAGATATTTTATCCAACTTTTCAGTATCCATATCGATATTTTTTAATATTTTAGATGCGATAAAACCTCCTTCAATTGTTACAAAAGCATATTTTAAATCGGGAATTGTTACAGAAATATTGGTCAAAACTTTTCTTAATTCCAATGATATTGCTTCTGAAAAGCTTAATGAAAAAGGGGATAATTTTAAGTTAAAGTCTTCAGTTTCTTTAATATTGAATCCTTCAATTATATTCTGAATTTTTTGATTATTAAACTGAATTAACGGCGGTTTGAAAGATTCTCCTGATGTTATTAAAGTTGTTTTGATTTTTTTTAAACATTCGTTAGTCTGTAAAAAGATTCCTCCTAAATTTATATTTGGTTGAGCCGTAATGGCAATAAAAAACTCATGATTACAATCTAATATCCCTTGCATTTCTAGTATTTTATTTAATGACGCGTGTAGAGGATTGTTCAATGGAGCAATTAAAATTTTAGCTTTCTTTCCTTCTATTAGAATGTACTTTAAATCTTTTGGATGTAAATGTATTCCAACATTAAAAATTGCACTAGTTGCTGAACTTACATTAAAAATTTCATCTTTTGAAAACCATACT
>JABXKB010000082.1 GCA_013375485.1 Promethearchaeota archaeon
ACCATTTAATCCACCTCCATTTTGAAATCTTCAGGAAGATTCCAGAATTCTCGAAAATTTTTAGCCCATTTATCCGATAATTCAAGACTTTCCTTAAACATTCTCTTTACTGGTTCACTTAATTGATTTTCAGTAATTTTTTTTCGTTCTTGTTGCCAAAATTCCTCAAATGTCTTTGATTTTTCTTTTCTCTCATTTAATATTTCTTTACGGCGTTTTTGGGAATCTTTTTCATCTACTATCCATTCATCTTTCCCAATATCATATTTCGCAACTACACCATAAATATTATATACTTTATCTTCCGTGTAAATTCCATCATTAAGGTCTTGTTGAACTGATTTTATTTCTCTTTCAAGTGGATCCCCATAGCCAGGTCCTCCGCTCATACACCAATGAAACATATCATAATTATCTAAAGAAATGGGGTACATCTGTGCATAGGGTTTTCTTATAATTTCACCTTTTAATAATCTTTCAAATTCACCATTTGCAGGATCTGGATCCCAAAGAGGATAATCTTGCCGGTTTGCAAAGATTTCTTTTAAATTAGTATTTTTTGCTATAAGTCGATAAGCTGTGGGTTGAGGATATCCCCCATGCATTCCTCCTGCTCCACTAAACACTAATCCCTCGGCAATTCCAAAAAATTCGACATCTTTAGAATTAGCGACAATTGCTATACCTCCATAATTTGACCCACCTCGATATTTTCCATGTCCTGCATTATTAGGTTTAACTTTTCGTGCTAAATAAGGAACACCTCCCTGAAATAATTCCCATGTTTCTACATCACCTAGATCTGATTCGGGATTCCACATAGCGTACCCCCAATTTAATCCATCCCTTACAGCACTAGCTCCTAAACCTTGACCGCTGATTTCAAATGTAGATAACATCCATAGCTGTCCTTCTAAAGGACCGGAATTATAAGTACCTCCTCCTTGGATAGCATCTCTAGTAAGTCCGTATCCAGTAAATACTTCTTCTCTATAACCACGTGAAAATAACCCATAAGAAAGAGATTTCATCATGCATGAGTATGCTGGGATTAAATTTGCCCAAGGATTCTGATAAGATAGATAAGGGTCTTCTGGATTAGCCCATGAACCTTTTGGAAAATAGTTATTTACTGCAAAATATGCGCCATCATTGACTTTATCACCGTAAATTAAGATTTGTGTTAATAAAACCCATGTAGCTCCAGATAATGCCCCAACACCACAATTAACTGAATTTGCTCCGCAGGCACTAGCTCCGTCAAAAGAAAGGTTTAATTTTCCATCTTCATCAGTAATAATTTCTAAAGGTTGGTTATAAATTTTGTTTACTTTTGCCTTAGGTTGCCATGCTTCCCATTCACCAACTTGATCAATAAAAGATACAGCTCTATATCTTCCAGGTATTAAACGCTCCTTTACTCGTTCTTTAAATATTCTTGTTCCTTCCTCAATAGCTTCTCGGATGAACTGTTTATAATAATCTATTCCTTCTCTCTTAATAAAATCTAAAACTGCATCACGAATCATTAGATCTCCTGCTAATCTACATTTTTCATCAAGCTCCCAATACATTGGAGTTCTAACAGATCTTTTCGCAGTTATCATATGATCCTTCCAAATTTTGTCATTTGAACCTATTTTTTTACATGTATAATATACTCCATCATCAAAACGCTGGATTGATGCCATTAAAACATGCCCTGGAGTAATCCCCCCGATATCAATTTCGTGAGTAACACCTCCTGCCCATCCAATTAATTCTTTTTCCCAAAAGATTGGAATTATTGTTTGTACATCTGTAGTATGTACATTTCCACAATCTGGATCGTTATTAAGAAAAATATCACCAGGATTAATTCCAGGGTCTTCTTCATATTCCTCTCTTATCATAAATTTTATAGCTTCACTCATTGTATGAACATGAACTAAAATACCTGTGGATACGACTATAGAATCTCCTTCTGGTGTATATAATGCAAAACACAGCTCTCCTATCTCTCTAACAATCGGTGATGCAGCGACATGTAATGCAGTTTCTCTAGCAGATACTAACGCACCTCTTAAACTAGCATATGCTCGTTCATATCTAAATGGATCTTGGTCTTTTAAATTAAGTATCTTTATTCCATAGTAATTTTTTGTCTCATTAAATAAGTTCTCACTTTCGTTAAGCATTTCTTTTAATTTTTTTCTATTCCATCCAATATACTTTTCTATCAATTTTTACACCTCTAAATGAAAAATTCTATGTTTATCTAATTTTACTTGAGCTCCAGGTGGTACAAACAATGTTGTTGCTGGTGCTTCTATAACCGCAGGTCCTTTTATAATATTTCCTGCATTGATTAAATTCATCTCCCAAATCAGTGCTTCATACCATTTATTATCCCAATAAATATCTCTAATGCCTTTAGAAGCATTATCATCCGGTTTTTCCCCAGATAACTCATGTACGGGTAATTTAGGTTTTGGAACTGGTACTATTCCTGTTCCAATCGCTTTAGTAATATGGTATCCAAGTTCTGGACTTTTTGTACCTCTACGGAATATGTCTTCAAAAAGATTATCGTAACGACGAACAATTTCCTCTAATTCAGGTGAATCATATCTTTGGAGCTCTGCTGAATAGTTTAAAGTTAATTCTTCTACTGAAGATTGCACTTCTAGATCATCTAACATTCCGAAGTACTGTAAACGTAGAGAGGGCTTAAAAATCATTTGATTAGGATCTCTTCCTTCACTCTCAAATTCCTTTATGATATTGTTTTTTAATTCCTTCCATGTAGAACTCAGAATAGATGATACAAATGCAATCATACTTCCATCTGGAGGTATAACCAAGTCAACTGATTTTTCATGTCTATAAGAATGGTCTGCACAACAACATCCAAAAGCAGAGAATGCAGGTGCCCATTCTGGTATCAATATATCTTGAAAGGTTAACCCTTTTGAATATCCAGCAACATGCAATGGTCCTCCTCCACCAAATGAAATTAAAGTATAATTTTCAGGTCGGAATCCCAAACCTTGAATCATTCCATTAAGGTGGTTCTTCATATTTATTTCAATTAGATCTAAAGAACCTCGAGCTGTAATATAAGGATCTGCTTTTAATGGTTTAGCTAATTGCTCTTCTATGTAGTTGTATGCTCGATCTTTATTTAAAGAGACTTTACCGCCAAGAAAATAGTCAGGATTAAGATAACCTAATATTAAACTACAATCTGTCATTGTAACTGTTTCAACATCAGATTTTTCATTACAAACACCTATTTTATATCCTGCGCTTTCAGGACCAAATTCTAATCGACTTGAAATATCGTTATATTTCACATACATCCCCGTACCAGCACCAATTGAATCTAAACCAATCATTGGAATATTTAGAATAAACCTTCCAAGAGAACTCTCCCATTTTGTAGGTACATATCTTTCCATTACTAACCCTACATCGAAACTAGTCCCACCTACATCAGAAGATACTAGATTTTTTATCCCATATTCCCTTGCAATGAATTGAGTTCCAATCATTCCACCAATTGGTCCTGACACCATAGTTGGTATAAGTGTTTTATGATAAGGAGACATTGTTCCACCATATGTTGTCAAGATTCTTAAGGGTGCAGGAACTCCTTTTTGTCTTAATGTTTCAGCTATATTAATTAATTGTTTCCTAGAAGGTTCTGCTGCATATTGTTCAATGATAAGAGCATTTAATCTGGGGGTTTCACCTCTTACAGGATTATGCTCACTTGATAGAATAATAGGAATTTCTTTTCCATTTTCTTTCATAATTTTTTCAGCAATCATTTTAACTTGCAACTCATGGCTAGAATTCATGTATGAACAAAGCAAACAAACACAAATGCTATCAACATTCATGTTAAGTAGTGCTTCAACAACTTTTTCCACATCTTTTTTATAAAGTGGAATTAATTCATCACCCCAAAAGTTAATTCTTCCACGAACACCCTTTATTTGTTTTCTAGGGATTAAGGGTTCAGGATGTTCATGTTCTCTTGCATGCAAACGACCACCATAATCAAGGTAAATCCAACATTGCAATGCTCGACCAAGTCTATGTAAATCTTCGAATCCCGCATTAACTATAACTCCAATATTAGAATTACCTTGTCGTTCTAAAAGTCTATTTACCATTGCTGTACCAGAATATACTAAGGCCCCAATAGAATGGCCCGAATCTTCTATTTTTATATTCCATTGTTCTAATGCATCTTCTATTGAGATTAAAATACCATCAGATTCATTATCAGGAGTAGTTTGTGCTTTTCCTACCACAAAAATTCCTTTTTCATCAATTATGAAAGTATCGGACATTGTTCCTCCTGTATCGAATGCCATGGCTATTAAATTTTTTGTTTTTAACATTTTTTTATCCTAATTTGAAATTTTTTAGATATATCAACAAATCTATATTTTTTTTTTAAAATTAATAAAGTTTTATACATTAGAAATTAAAACATTTTACTTCAAAAGAAGAAAGGTAATAATTATGATTAATGAATTCTACGAAAAACTAGCAAAATTAGTAATTAATTATGCTAACAATGTAAAGAGGGGAGATAGAGTCTATATTTCTGGACCTACTTTAGCTAAAGAGCTTTTCCAGGCATTATATATCGAAATTATGAAAGCTGGAGGTCACGTATTAATTATACCCCAAATTGAAGGAATTCAAGAATTAAGATATAAATTTGCATCTGAAGAACAATTAATATATGTTGATCCTATTTTTAACTTAATTATAAAAGAGTTTGATTGTTACATTGTTATACAAGGTGACTATAACACACGAAAATACAGTTTAATTGATCCTAAAATTATTATGAAATCTCAAGGTTCACAAGGTCAAAGGGAGATCTATGAAACGTTATTTGATAGATTAGGGAAAAAAGATTTAGCATATAGTTATATACCATTTCCATGTAATTCATTAGCCCAAGAAGCAAATATGGATTTATTATCCTATTTTGAATTTGTAAAAAAAACATTATTTTTAGATAGGGAAGACCCAGTTAAAGAATGGTTAGAATTGGAAAGAAAACAAGAGATCATGTGTAAATACTTAAATCAAGTTGAAAAAATTCAACTAATCGGTGAAGATACGGACTTAATTATGTCTACAAAAAATAGAAAATGGATAAATGAATGTGGACATTTAAATTTACCTGATGGTGAACTTTGTACAGCACCAGTTGAGGATTCCGTGAACGGACAAGTTAGATTTACATTTCCAGGAATTTATCAAGGAAACGAAATTGAAAATATCTTACTAAAATTCAATAATGGGAAAGTTATTGAAGCATCTGCAGAAAAAGGGGAAAATTTATTAAAAGAAATATTAAAGGTAGAAAATGCTGATATATTAGGAGAATTTGCTATTGGGAATAACTATGGAATTACTCAATTTACAAAAAACATACTATTCGATGAGAAATTAGGAGGGACAATTCATTGCGCACTTGGAGCAGGATTGGGGGATGCAGGTGGTAAAAATAAATGTGCATTACATTGGGATATTATAAAAGATATGAAATTACCTGGTTCTAAAATTTTAGCTGATGGAGAGGTCATATATGAAGAAGGTAATTGGAAAATATAATTTTGATCTCAATTTTCTTAGATTACTTGCGTAATAAACTTTATTTTTAATTAATTTTACTTTATAAAGAATAGTCTTATATACACCTTTGTCTTAATATTGCAATGCAGAAAAAATATCATTCTTTTTAAAAAAGGGGTGATATATAGATTAAAACGTATATACAATGTACAAAAAAGGCTAATGTGAACATTAAGCTCTAATATTCGTACATTAAATACTAAAAATAGGAATAAAACCATAAATCCTTTAAAAAAATCTATTTTCACCCCACATTTTAAAATTCTTTATTTTATTATTTTGAACTATTATACTTTCTTGATTAACATAAATTCAACCTTAGATAAAATAAAAGCAAAAATCAAAATTTTTTTAATTCTTTTCTAAAATATATCTTGAGAAATAAATATGTAGAAAATTATTATTAAATTCTTTCCCTATTGAATTAAAATGATACCTATATATTATATTGGCAAATAAAATAGCTGGAAGATTTATTATTAGGATATCTTAAAATTTTTTATACACAAAATATTTTCATTAAAATTTTAAGATATATGCCATATAGGGTTGAATAAATATAATGTATAATTCATTTGTGCGGAATACCATCACATAAAATTAATAAAAAGAATTGGCTTAAAAATAAGTTTTAAGTTTAAATAATTAGAAGGTAAGAATTAGCTAAGAAAAAATGAAAATTAATACAAATAGCAAAGAATCTGAATTAGAGATATATTTGAAAATAGTTGATATTTTTCAAGATGATACAGTTAGTCCAGAGAATAAAGAAATATGGAAAAATCAATCAATTATAGAACTTATGAAACTGCTTGAACGAACACAAAATAAAGCTTTTGTAACTAATGCCTTAATTTTAATTCTTTCATTATTAGAAGATATCCCCCCAGATCTATACAATAATCGTGGGCATAATATAAATTGTATATCAGAAAAGGATAAAAAATCTCTAATCTTAAATTTGAAAAACGAATTCTTACCAAATTGAATATTCTACTACTCTATTTTTTGTAATTAACATAAACCATAAGAATGGTAAAAATATATTGGAGACTATATAGTTGTAATACGAGATTTTTTCTTGATTTCGATATAACAATCATTTAAATTTATGAAATTTCATTTTTATTACATAAGAATATCAATTGATTTCTTTTTACAAGGGGATTTATTTGCATAAAAATATTACAAAATTTATTTTTAAAAAAAGCAAACAGAAGACCATTTTAATTTCTTTTATCTTTCTTTTAATTCTATTATTTAATGCGACATTTTTCAACCAATTACTACAAAGTGATACTAATATTAATGATAACGACGAGATTCTCGAAAATATTAATCATAGTTTAGAGTCTGCTAATGGAGGGTCAATCCTATTTGAGGGAATTGAGTCTCCTTTAAATATAAATGATACTGGAAACTTAAATGAATTTAATCAGGAAATCACGGTCTCTAATCAAGAAGAATTAAATTTAACGTATTATTTAGATGATGATCATAAATGGGAAGTGAATAAAATTGAAACTTCAATAAATAATATACAAGATACTAGAGATTGGGTAAATAATAGTGATTTCAAACCTGTTATTATTTATAAAGAAGATTGTAATCCCGCAAATACTACAGAACCTAATTATTCTCAAAGTCAAAACATGGGAGATACAAAACATTTAATTGAAAAACCAGGAGCACTCGCTATAAGAGCTCATTTTGTTAATTTGTCATTTGAAGAAGATGTTGATTACATTACCATCTATGATGAATATGGTGGTATTCAATATATGGATTCTGGTAATAAAACAGATTTCTTTTCACCTTGGATTCTTGGTGATACTTTAGATATTAGCTATGATTCAAACAATATCGTTCAAGAATACGGTTATTATATTGATTATTTTGAGTATGTTGATGATACTTCAAATTATTATATTAATGAGGATACATGGGGATTTAATATCAATGCAAATTACCCTTTTTATGGTACTGGTGAGAATGAGAATAATCCTGCTATGTATGTTGGAATGGCATTTACTTATTGGGATTGGACTACGAGAAATGTAAAAGTTGCTTATGATGAAAATGAATTTATTGAAATTTATCAAAATATCACAATACCTAGAGGTAGAGTTGTTGATGCTTCGATAAATTTTGATTACTATCTTCAGTATGGTATTATGTCTAATGATTTTTTCATTTATATGAAAATTAATAATCAAAGAATATATTCAAGAGGATTTGGAGACATCAAGTATGGAGGTGGATTAAATAATTGGCTATCAACAGGCGAGATAAATTTAGATTTATGGACAAACTCTTCTACTATTTTCCAAGATCCAGTAAATGATCAAAAAATTAATATTTCCGTAGGAATAATGAATGGACCATTATCAGTATATTATTCTGGTTTTGAAGATCGCTTCCAAGAAATTGTTTGGTTTGATAATATTTCATTAACACTAACAACGATCGCAAATTCTACTCAAGAAGATATAGATCTAAAAATAAAACAAAAAAATGATAATTATTTTTTTAATGATAAAGATTGGGGAAAAGCTACTTTAAATTTAACTGGTCAATGGACAGATAATCCAGTTATCTTAACTGTGAATACTACATCTCCTTCATTATCTTTTGAATTGAATACGTCTTTATTTGGATATCATAACACTACATCAAAAATTAATCAACAAAATCAAGAAGGTGTATCCTATAAAATTTTAAATAATGGAACTATTATATGGGAATTTCTTCATAATCTCTATATGCCTTCTCAGTATGAGAATTTTGAATTCTTAATCCATAAACCTGTTAATTGGAAAATTTTATCTGTTTTTGATCCTACGCTTCAATCAAGAACTTTTGAAGGAGGACAAAATGGAGATAATTTTATAAAAATTAATACAACTGAAGCAATATTTCCTGGATGGTGGTACTTCAAAGCAACTTCACCAAATTATTTGAATTCTTCTAATACAAAACTAATTAAACAAGGACAATGGGTTGAAAATGCCAATTTTAGTACAGGAGAATCTACTCAAATATCAACTCAGTTAAATTATAATGGTATGACTCCTAAAGATATTGGTGAAATTAATCTTACGATATATCATCCAAATGGAACAATTTTCTTTACAGAAAGTAAAACCCCAATGGATGGAAATGTTACTTTTTCACAGATAACATTCAGTTCATTTAATACAATTGGAGGTTTTTATGAATATTCTCTATTTTGGAGTAACGGTACTGCATTAGGAGGCTTAAAATCAAGTTTTATAGTAAATCATCAAAGTTCAATTACTTTATTAAAACCTGATGATGCTAAAAGTAGTCTAAGAACAGAGGGTTTTGTAGGAGATCTTATTCCTGTAAGAATTCTCTTAAAGGATTCTGAAAATAATTTATCAATATCAAATGCAGTCGTTTTTTACAACTGGACTGATGGAAAAAGATACTTAAATGAGTCTGCATTGGGGATTTATGAAACTGTGTTAGATACTGCTGATTTACTTACACGAGGATTACACAATATTGTAATAAATTCTTTAAAACTAGGATTTTTTACCAGTAGTTTAACACTTGAGATCAATTTGGGAGAAGAAACGAATTTACAAGTTCTAGATTCAGATTATAATATCGAATTACATGCTAATAGCACTATTAGATTCAAATTTACTGATTTTGATGAAGATCCAATTGATAGTGCTTTTGTAAATATTAGTATAAATAATCCATCATTATATACTATTACAAATCCTGAAAATGGGATCTATAATATTGAATTCAGTACTCTCTATATAAATGAAATAGGCATTTATCAGTTAAGTATTAACTTTTCCGCGGTTGCTTATGAACCTCAATATTATATTTATCAATTTCAAATAATTCAACAATCAGTAAATTTATCAGCGTATATAAATTCTCACCAGATTAATGAAAACGCTTTAGTAGAGGCTACATTTGATGAAGAACTAAATATTTCGGCAAGAGCAATCTCAAACATTGATCAAGAATACCTGTCTAGTGGTGCAATTACCTATATAAGTGAAGATTATGAAAAAAATATACCAGAACATTTAGATTTCTGGTATAATGCATCAATTATATGTTCACAGGATAATTTTTCTCTTGGGATTAATCTTGTCTATTTGAAATTTGAACATGCTAATTATAGAACAGCCACATTTGCTTTTCAAATATTAGTAAATCAACTTGAAATAAATGTTGAGCCAGTTAGTTTTGAAGATTCTATTAATGCTGAAATTGGAGATACTATTAATATTCAAATAGAATTGTTAGATCCAAAGACTAATGCTTCAATTGAAAATGCTTCTGTGAGATATTCATGGGAGTATGGATTAGGTACTTTAAATGAAACAATTCATGGAATGTATCAAGCTCAAGTTGAATTGCCGGAAAATCTTCAAGGAACTTATAGTTTTGATCTTATTATCACTCCAGATGGATCAACTTATCAAACCACACAATATTCTTTTGTTGTTGTTATTGGAGAGCCTATTGTAGATGAACCAAGATTTCCAAATTATTTATTGTGGATTATTATTGGAGTATTAATTAGCATTGTGAGCGCTTTAGGTATTTTAAGCTTAAGAACTTATGTTTACATACCAAGAAAGCGCAAAAAAGAGGCAGAATTACTTTCAAAAACTCAGAGATTTAAAGATTTAAAGAATATTCAAGCTATTGTGGTGGTTCACAAATTAAGTGGTATACCAATATACTCTAGAAGTTATTCAATACTGGAGAAACATAAAAAAGAACTTTTTTCAGGCTTTATTCAAGCTGTAACTATGATTGGTGAAGAATTTGTCGAAAAAGAGGTGATAAATCCTGAATCTACTGATAAAGAGGAGGGGTTTGGTGTTGAAAAAATGATTGAATTAGATTTTAAACAATTCTATTGTCTTATCGCAGATATTGAAGATCTTAGAGTTGTTTTTATTCTCAAGGAAAAATCTTCTGAACGATTGAAGAGTCAAGTTTCTCATCTTATCTTAGCCTTAAACCTGAAACTTTCAAAAGAATTGGAAAATTGGGATGGGTCTTTAGATGATTTTGAAATTTTGGTTCCAGAAATATTGAATGAGTATTTTGAACTATATTATAAAGATTCATTTAAATTAGTTGGTGATGTCAACCTAGTAAGGTTGAAAAAAGAGAGAAATTTATCGAAAATGGAATTACGTGTAATGAATGTAATTCAATCTATGTCAATGGATAATCAAATTGCTAATTTGAATAATATAGTTGAACTAGTCCATGAAGAAAACAAGAATTTAATTATTGAAGCAATTGAATCGTTGATTAAACGAAAAATAATTATACCTTTATATAATTAAATTAATCAGAAAAGATATCCATTTATTATTTTTTTTATTTTTTCTATGATCTATATGAAATATTTAAGATTTACTTGTATTAGATGCGGTAACTGTTGTACAGATAAGAATACATTAATAAATCTTACATATTTGGATATATTAAGAATAAAAAACGGTTTGGATTTTGATTTAAATGAGCTTCTCAATATTTTAGGTTTTTACACATTTGATAAACCATTAACATCTGAAGATAAAAAACGAATGACTATCACTCCGATGGAAACAGAAAGAAAATTAGCTTTTATTGGCTTACTTAAAAATAGTCTGGGGGCATGCTATTTTTATAATTCAAAAGATAAAAGATGTTTAATTTACAGTTTAAGACCGATGTTTTGTCGAACATTTCCTTTTTCATTTGAATCGTTAAAAAATGAGAATGATGATACTATTAATGCTATAGATATTTTTTATACTGAAAAAGGGAAAGAGTACTGTCCAGGAATTGGAAATGAGGCACCATTAATCGAGGAAGATTATTGGATTGAATTAGGTAGAAGAACTTTAGAAGAACTAAAAAAGAATCAGAAAATAATAGAACAATGGAATAATTCTGTTAAAAATGGGAAGATTACACCGACCGTTAAAAAATTTTTATTGATAATATCAAAAATAACCAATTATTGATTATTTTAACATTATTCTATATCTTATAATTCCTAATTAAGCAACAAGTTTTTTTATAAAAAAGGGTGTTGTTAAAAATTTACATGGTATATTGAGAACTCGCCAATAGTGCCCAATACAATATTTCTAATTCAATTTTAAAACATAATTTGTCATTTCGCCAATTGAAATTTTGATCAAGATTTTCTATATTGAAAAAATCTGTTGTATTTAAAATGTAATTCAATAATTTACTACATAATTCTGGTTCTTGATCTTTTAATTTAAATAAATCAATAATAAGTAAGCTTCTCGCAGATTCAGTTATTAAATCATTGATTGAGCCATTTGAGGTTATAGATTTCTTAATTTCATTAATATAAAGTTTATCAAATTGTTTAAGACTTGTATTTTTATCTATTAATTTCAGTAAAGCTAGATAATTGTAGATATCTAAGATAAGCTTAAAATTTTCAAGATTAAATAAATCAGTTTTCAAAAGTAAGTCTAAAATTAAATTTCTATTAATCACCATTTTTCGGCTTTTTTTTATAAATTTTAAACTAAGTAATGAATGTAAATTTAATTCTAATTTTTCCGGAATGAAATTTTCAATTTCAAATTTGAGAAAATTTTCAATTTCTTTTAGATCAACTAGATCTGTATTGTAAAGTAAATTTAATTCAGAAAAAATTGCTAGCCCATAAAAAATATTCTTTGAATCTGGGACTTCTTCTTTTGAAGAACTGAAAATCCCTCTATTTATAAAGTTCTCTATTATTTCTAGGATTTCAAGATTAGTAAAAGGAAATTCGAGATTTAACATTTTCAAAATAGAAGTATAATAATATAAATTTTCTAAGTCAAAAAAATCTTGGTTTAATGCTTTTAAATTAATTAAATTTACTTTTTCAATTCTAAAACGATTAATTATATCTGTACTAATCGGTGAAAATTGCCCGAAATAATCAATGAAAGTACCACTATCCAATTCAATATGTAAATCTTGGTCTATTTGAACACTCAATTTGATTGGAGATATCTGTTCTTTAGAAATTGACACCTTTTCTATATTATCCAATGATGATTTGATTAATTCTTTTTTAGGTGATTTTAATGTTTTAATAATATCTTGTTTCGCTTCTCGTAGTTGCTTTAATATATCTAATTCTGTAGTTTCCTCTGATTTAATAGATACATTTGTATAATTAATATAATTATCAAGGTTTTGTTGTTTAAACATGTTCACAATGTCCGGAACAGTAAAGTATTTCTTCTTAAATTCATTTAATTTTGAAATAAAATATGGAGGTAATAGATCAAATAAATTTACATTCTCAAGCTTTTTAATATCAACATCAAGTAAATAATCAATTAAAATATCGAATAATATCTTATTAATGTAATTCGTTAAATAGATTTGAAAATAAGAGTTATCATCTTGTATTTCAGTTTTATCTTTATTTAAAGATTCCAAAAAATCCGTTTGGCTCTCATTTAACTTATCCGTTGAGACTCCAATTGTATTTAACCCAGTTTTAATTGCTTTTAACATCTTTCTAAGATTTATTATTTGATTTTTTTCACGTTCGGTATCGGTTATTTTATCTAAATCAACTTTTTTATACTTAATTAAATCTTTTAAATAAGAATAACTTCTTTGATAGTATTCTAAAATATCATCTCTCATTATAGCAAAAAAATCTGTGAAAACATCCGTGATATCTTTCATGTCTCAAATTTTTTATAATATTCTATTAGATATATTGATTTTTATTTATCAAATTAATTATGTTTTTGTATATTTTTTTTTCTTGTTGATAATCTTTATTATCTGAAGGGTATTAATTTCATTAATATGTCTCAAGAAAAATCTAGATTAATTATTAAATCAGGAAATATTTTTGATTCTGTTAGAGGGATATTGAAGGAAAATCAAACAATTGTAATTCATGAAAATAAGATTCTTTGGTGTGGGGAGGATGATTCTTTTGAGAAAGAATCGAATGATGAAATTATTGATGTGAAGGGAAAAACAATTATTCCAGGAATGATTGATTGTCATGTACATCTTGAAAACACAGCAGAACCAGATTACGAGAGAAAATATCTTAGGACAACAAAAGTAATGTGGCATTATTATGCTTTACAAAATGCTCAAAAACATTTAATAAATGGTTTTACCTGCATACGAGATTGTGGTAGTTTTCCAGATTGGGCCCCCTCGTTACGTAGAATTTTAGATAATGGTGTTTTTGCTGGACCAAGGTTGATTATAGCAAATCTTCCTATTAGTCAATGGGGTAATCAGGAAGCTATTGGCCCAATTGAAGTGATAGAGTATTATGGGAGATTTAGTGAAGTTAAGACTGGTATAAACGGAATAAAGCATGCTGTTAGAGATAGAAGACGTTCTGGTGCAGATTTTATTAAGACAATAACAACTGGAGGCGTATTACATGGTATAACATCTAAAGTTGATACCAGTTTATTCTTAGATGATGAATTACTAGCAATGACGGAGGAAGCCCATAGATTTGGGATGCATGTGGCATGTCATGCTCATGGTCGCGAAGGAATATATAAAGCTGTTAAAACAAACGTGGATACCATCGAACATGGTACCCTCATTGATGAAGAAACAATTGATTTAATGAAAGAAAAACAGACTTTTTTAATACCAACTCAAACTGCAGGTTTTGGAATAAATAAACCTGATATTTTAAAACAATTACCTCCTGAAGTAAAGATTAAAATAGAACAAATTATACTAAAAATGAAAAGTAATCACAAACTCGCATTTGAAAAAGGAGTGCTTCTAGCAGTTGGAACTGATGCTGGAACTCCAGGTAATCCTCATGGTACAACAATATCTGAAATTATTAATATGATAGAAAATGTAGGCATGACAACGACTCAAGCCCTTCAAGCAGCAACGATTCAAGCAGCAAAAGCTATTAAGATGGAGAAGAAAATTGGTTCTATAGAAATTGAAAAATGTGCAGATTTAGTAGTTTGTAATGGAAATCCGATTGAGCAAATATCAATTTTAAAAGATCCTAATAATTTGCTCTATGTTATTAAAGATGGTATGATTATGGCTGAAAAAGGAAAAATTACATATTTTAACTAATAGATTGAATATCTTATGGAGAATTCTTGCTTTAACCAAATTGCAAAAGATTACCATTTAAAACGAAAAAAACCATGGCGACCCCTTGTCTTTTTTCTTGACCATTTAAAAAATAAAGCTTATACTTTTAAAGGGATTTCTTTGGATTTGGGGTGTGCTAATGGTAGAAATTTTAAATTGATGAGTAACCCTCCCAATAAATTAATCGGACTAGACATATCTCTCAAATTATTAAAAATAGCCAAGAATAATTTGAATGACATTAACCAATATTCCCAATATGAATCAAATTTTATTCAACTTTTACTTGGAGATATTAGGAGTCTTCCTTTTAGACGGAATTCCATTCAAACCGTTTACCTAATTGCTATGTTACATCATATTAAGAGAAAAAATGTTCGAAAAAATACGATATTTCAGATATTTAATTTATTAAAAAAAAATGGCAAAATAATCATTACGGTATGGCGTAAATGGCAAAAGAAATTTAGAAGTGATTTTTTCTTGGAATGGGTTAAAAGAACTTTTACAGTTAAATTTAAGAAACAGCAGAAGGTTATAGGTTTAGAAGAATTTGGAGACAAATATGTGCCTTGGACTCTTTCGGAAGAAAAAAAGACATATAATAGGTTTTACCACTTTTTCTCTAAATATGAACTAAAGAAATTATTAAAGATCTTCAATATTATTGAATTTAAGATAACAGGTGGTCCTACTGAGAAGGATAATTTCTTTATTTTTGCTCGTAAACCTACCTATTAATGACA
>JABXKB010000083.1 GCA_013375485.1 Promethearchaeota archaeon
GAAACTATTCCACATGAATCATATCCTCGATATTCCAAACGTTTAATTCCTTCAAGAACAACTTTTCCTATATTAATATCTTTCTGGTTTGTGACTACAGCAAATATACCACACATAGTCTTTCATAGCATAATTATATTACTTCCCACACATTTGTGAATAAAAAGATTGAAACATATTTTAATCTTTCATTTATCAATTATTGAGTTCAGGGATAATTTGAAGGAAAGTTACATGACAAATTTTTAATACAAAAGTTCCTCACCTTAGGTGATTTTCGTTTAAAGTAATTTTAATATGGAAGTATCCTTTTTTTAGTTTAAATTGTAGTGAAAAATGCTTTAATTAGGTAATAAAATTTGCCTATCAACGTTATTATAACAAAAGATTTTAATCATATGAGTGAAGTAGCAGCTGGAATAGTTGAAGAAAAGATTGTCAATGGATTAAAAGATCAGAAAGAATTTGTTTTGGGATTAGCTACAGGAAATTCACCAACAGGTCTTTATAAACATCTAGCAAAATTAGTTAATTCAGGTAAAATTGATAGCACTCGGATTCGTAGTTTTAATCTTGATGAATATATAGGGCTTCCTGGTGAAAACGCTCAACAACGAACCTTGCACCCTGAGAGTTATTGCTATTTTATGATTCAAGAGTTTTTTAGCCTTCTTGATAAAAAATTCATTGAGACATCTGTACCTAATGGATCTTTGATTGAACAGCAACAATTAATAAATGAACTTGAAGCAAATCCTGAAGACTGGAAAGAGTTAGGTACAGAAGCAGGCAAATCAATTGTTATTAAAGAAGATCCAATTTCAGATTATTTAGAATGGATACGAACAACTATATTAGAAGGGTATGCTCAAAAAATTTATAATGCTGGTGGTATTGATTTACAAATAATAGGTGTTGGGGGTAATGGTCATGTTGCTTTTCATGAATCAGGAATTCCTTTTGAAGATAGTCGAGTTTTATTAGTAAAACTTGATAATAATACTGTTGAAAATGCTGTGATGGATGGACATTTCTCTTCAAAAGAAAATTCTCCCTGGTATGCGATTAGTATGGGCGTTGAATTAGTATATAAAGCAAACACTGTAGTATTATTAGCTAATGGGGAGCGTAAGGTTGAATCGATTACTAAATCGTTATTAAATGACCCATCACCCCAGATCCCAATTTCTTATGGACAGATATACTCAGAAAAAGGTGGTAACTTAATTTATATAATTGATAAAATTGCTGGTCGAGAACTTCTTCCTAACAAAAATTTATTAAAACAAAAAGGAATAGAAATTAATATCTTAGAATAAAGAGCTCTTTAAGCTAGTTTTTTGTTTATTTTATAGAGTTAATTATAAAACATATTAAATCCATTAAAAAAATTCAAACATAGAGAATCTTTATATTAAATTTAATTTCCTCATTCTTTCCTGAGCGAGCTCGTTTAGGGCTTTCGAAGCTTCCAAACTAACGCTTGATTCTCCAGAAAGTCTCAAATAAGGGCTTGTTCCTGAGCGTCTGATCAAAATCCATCCATCATTATAATCAAACCTTACACCATCCATCTTGTTGATGTTTTTTATTTGTTTACCTTCGGAATCTAAAACTTCTTGCATTTCATCAATGATTTTTTGAGTTATTTCCTTCATAAATGGAATATCTTTTTTTAATTGAAAGTTTGTGGTACAATATGGATATACGGGAATCTCTTTTAATAATTCTCGTAAAGTTTTTCCAGATTCAACGATCATTCTTAACACTTTAGCAATTGTGACTATTGAATCCGGTCCTAGATGAGATCTTGGCCATATATATGTGCCAGAGGTTTCTCCTCCTAAAAAACCCCCTTGTTCTTTTAATGCTTGTGCAACTTTGATGTCTCCTACTTCTGTATAAATAACCTCACATCCAAGAGGGTTTAATATATCTTCCAACAAGCTCGATGAGTTAATAGCAGTAGACACTTTCATGTTTTCCTTAGGAATTATACTTTTATATCGATTTAGATAATCAACCGCCATTAAGGCCAAGAGACGAATTGGATCGACAATTTCTCCATCTTCATCTAAAAATATCACTCTGTCAGCGTCGCCATCAAGAGCTATTCCAATATCATTTAGTTCAGAAGATTTCAAAAATTTAGAAAGTTGAATTAGATTTTCCTTGTTTGGTTCCGAATTTCGTCCTGGGAATTTACCATCCATTTGTGCATTAATGGTCATAATTTTTACATTATAAGTACTTAGTAATTGTGGAGCTATATCACATCCAGCTCCATTCCCTGGATCAAGTATTACATGTAATGAACTTCCATCAAACATGATACGGTCATTAATATCAGCAATGTGGATGTCGTTAATATCCTCAATATTAGTAACTTTTCCTACCTCGTCCCAATTAATATCTACAAATTTTTTATCGTTGTAAATCCTTTCAATTTCTTCTTCTTGTTCAGGAATGTATCCCATTCCAGAAGGATTCCAAATTTTAAGACCAATGTATTCTGGCGTATTATGTGACGCAGTAATCATAACACCACAATCTGCATTTAAAAATTTTAGTGACATTGTTAAAGTAGGAGTTGTAACTATACCTAAGGTTTTCACATTACATCCTGTACTTACTAATCCAGAAATTAAGGCATATTCTATTGGTAAAGCAGAAATCCTAATATCTTTTCCGATAACAACATTACCTTTTTCTTTTAGATATGTTCCTATTGCAAGACCAACATCTAAAGCCATTTGTGGGGTAAACATAACATCTGATTCGCTATAATTTTGGAAAACTCGACGAATGCCGGATGTACCAAACATATTACTCGTCATTAAATTTTCACTTTTGGTTATATAGTAATTCTTTTGTACGACAATTTTTTTAATAAATGATAGAATGAAGTAATGAAAATTTTTAAATATATTTTCCGAATCTTCAGAAAATCTATTATAGAAAGACTATAACATTAAAATTGACATGAAGAACATATTTATTTAGTTTGTTCATACTTTTAAATATCAAGCTTTGGAATTATTAGGAAAATTATTTAATTTTTTAAAAATATATTTTTAATAGAACCAATCAATGATTAATTTCTTCAGTATGGTTATCATATGATTTTTCAAGGATTATTTAACATTTTAGATTTATACTTTAAAGAGATGGATTTATTTTATAATAATATAGATCAATATTTTCGGGATAAAATCATTAGTCATTTTGAAGATAGGCTTGTAAATGAGAGTAATATACACCAAAAACTTGAGGATCTTACAGAATATCTTATAAAAATATTCGAAGATATTGGCTTTAAGAAATCTGAGATAGAAAATGAATTTTTAGATCCTTTTTTAGAAATACATGATAAAGATAGAAAAACGTTTACTTCATTAATAGAGTTGTATGAAAATAAACTTGCTCCAATAATTTATGAAATCTTTTTAGAAATTATTGTTGATTACTTAATAGATGTTAAAGTTGCTCCTTTAATGTTAAAATTGAAGTCTGATGGGTTCTTTAGTATTGATATTATTATGGAACTTAGGAATTTGAAAGATTTAATTGAAAAATCACCTGAAAAGAGAGAAACTCTAAAAAAATATATTCAAA
Organism: Promethearchaeota archaeon; assembly: GCA_013375485.1. GTDB lineage: Archaea > Asgardarchaeota > Lokiarchaeia > Sigyniarchaeales > SOKP01 > Loki-b32. Next base: position 3,616 of record JABXKB010000083.1, read on the forward strand.
TTCAAGCAAAGATTATTGATAAATTTCAAAAGAGTAAGCAGAAAATTGAAAGTTTGGAGGATCTACAAGACCCTGATTTTAAACTTCAATTATTATATTTAATTTATAGAATTATTCACTTCTTCCATCTTCAAAAAAAGTTTGATTTTTCTCACATTAAACTATATTTAGAAGAAAATATTGATGAATGGTTAATAGATGTTCCTTTAGTCTCACTTAAAAATCCTGATATTTATTTTTGCGGAATTTATTTAGCTAAAAATCTAAACATTAATCTTGATGAGAAAAAAATTGTAGATTTTTTGATGAATTTATTTGATGAAGCTATAGATAGATATGAATCCCCCCTTATCGAAGCTACAGATGGAGCTTATTATTTTTTTAAATCAACGGAAATGATGAAATTATGGTTAACTTTCGAACAAATAAATGATATCATTAAAACCGATTCAAAGTTTTTTGAATCTAACTACTTAAAAAATCTTGAAACATCACAATTAGTTGTAATTCTAAAATTATATTATCAATTAGGTGTGAGTAAACTAGAACAAGAAATACGTGCAATCAAAGAAGAAATTGAATTGAGAATAACTCCCGAGGGAATAAAACAATTCCGAGACGGATTTGTCTCATCAGAGGCTACTTATTATGTTATTTTTTCTCATTATATGAGTAATTCCCTTGAAAAGTTAAAAGACTATGATCTGCTAAATAATATTGTATCTCGAATTTACAGAAATTTAGAACTTCTTGATTTTTCAGTAGATACAAATTATGATTTGGTAAGTGAATTATTTTACTCAATTGAAAGTTTAAAATTATTCAATTGTATAGAGACGAAAGAAATGATAATTCATCTAGCAAAATATTTATTTCCAGAAGAAATCTTTAATAAAATCTCAAGTAGTAAAGAAATAATTAGAGAAAAAGCAAGATTTAGACATTTAAAAGTAAATCGAATAACAGGAGAAACTATTTATTAATTAAAAATCAATTTTTTAATTGTTTTTTTAGGAGTTTTATTAAATTCTTTTAATAAATCAAAATTTTAAATTAATTCTAATCATTTTATTATGATAATTGTATTAAAATGTATGGGGATTATTGACGGATTTAAAAGAATTTGAATTAATCTATAAAGAAGATCGCCGTGAAATTAAAGATAAACAAAAAATTGAAACTAAATTAAGGGAAATTGTAGGAATTAATAATGTTTCATCAAAAGAAATTGATCTCTTGGCTTATACCAAAGATACTTCACTTATTGGATTCAATTGGACCCTCCAAGGAAAGATTGCGGGATTACCGGATTTCATAACATGGCCTGAAACTGTGGAACAAATTTCAGAAATATTAAAACTATCTAATCGAGAAAAAATTCCTGTAATACCTTATGGAGAAGGATCTGGAGTTGTAGGGGGTGCAATACCAGTTTATGGTGGAATTATTATTGATATGAAAAAATTTAACACAATTCTTGAAATAAATGATAAGGATCTGACAGTTACGGTTGAATCTGGAACAAATGGAATGAATTTAGAACGATATTTAAATGCACAAGGATATACTCATGGACATATCCCTCAATCTCTCTATTATTCTTCAGTAGGCGGATGGATTGCTCATAGATCCGCGGGACAATTCTCAACTAAATATGGAAAAATTGAGGATATGGTAATGGGTATGGAAGTAATTTTGCCACAAGGAGATATCCTAAAATTTAAGACTATTGCTAGAGCATCAACCGGTCCTCAATTTGAGAAGCTATTTATTGGGGGCGGAGGTACACTAGGAATTATAACAAAAGCCACACTGAGAATTTGGCCTTATCCTGAAACGAGAACACTAATATCTTATGCCTTTCCTACTTTTGAGGATTCTTTAGAAGCAACGAGACAGATATTAAGACAACAAATATATCCTGCGGTAATCCGAATTTACGATGCAGTTGAAACTATCAGACATTTTGGTCATATAGAAAAAGCTAAGAATAAAGTTATGGTTGTATTTGTCTGTGAAGGTATTAAAAAACTGGTCGATCTCGAAGAGGTGATTACTAAAGAAACATGCGAAAAGAATAATGGTATTAATTGTGGGGAAGAACCAGTTGAACATTGGTTTGAAACTAGATTTAATGTAACTGAAACATCATCAACGCCAACATTTGGGATTGTTATTGATACTATCGAAATTGGATTTTTATGGGATAAAGCGGCAGAAATGTATCACTTTGTACTAGAAGTAGTAAAAAAAGTGAAAGGGTTATTATTTATAACAGCGCATATTTCCCATTTTTATCCTAATGGAGTAGGATTTTATTTTACTTTTGCGGGAATACCTCCAAGAGAAAAAACCGATCTTGAATTTTATCAAGAAGTATGGAATACGGTTATTAAGACGGTAGAAGATTGTGGTGGATCATTTGGACACCATCACGGTGTTGGAATTAATAGATCAAAATGGATGTCAGTAGAATGGGGAAAAGCTTTTGATTCTTTAAAAAAAATAAAACAATTACTTGATCCTAATAATATTCTAAATCCTGGGAAAATTTTCGACGGACCTTGGGAAGAAGGAGGTGAGAATTAAATGAGTGAAATCTTAGAGAAGAATAAATGGATGGGTCCAATTATTGAAAAAATGGATCGTGACATTAAAAGAATATTTATGAAAAATTTCCGAATGCGTGATAAGAACTATTTCCCAGAAGGGGATTATAAAGCTGATATAAAGAACTTAGTGAACTGTATGCTTTGTCCAAATTTATGTAAATTTGATTGTGGTACACTGCAAACCTCTCTAACCGAAACAATGAGTCCTGCTTATAAGGCTCGAATTGGGTATTACTTGACTACAGCAAAAATAGATCCAACGAAAAAAGAAAATAAGGATTTTATTGACCTTATGTATAAATGTTCTAATGAGGAAAACTGTAAGCTTTGGTGTCCTTTTGAATTTTCTGTTGTATCACTTTTGGAAACTGTGAGAGATGATTTAAATGATAAAGGTTTGATGCCAGATTATTGTAAACAGCAGATAAACAAGTTAAACAAAACCAATACAATAGAAGATTACAATATTTATGAAACTTATAAAGATAAAGGAATAACAAATATAGAAACGGAAGGCAATGATGATGTTTTTTATTATATTGGATGTGAATCAATGAAATTTCCTGAAGTAATAAAAGCAAATATGGAAATACTGAAAAAAGCTGGAATAAAATTTTCAACAAACCTCGATAATAAAGTATGTTGTGGAGGTCCCGCGTTTAATATAAGAGAAATGGAAACCGCAAACAAGTTTGCTGGGAAAAATAAAGAACTCATTGAATCCACAGGTGCTAAAATTATTATTTCAGATTGTCCAGGGTGTATCTTGACATTAAAAGATAGATATGAAAAAGCTGGGATTAAAATTGAAAAAGAAATAATCCACATTGTTCAATACTTTAGAAAATTAATTGATGAAGGCAAGTTGAGATTTGAAAAAAGTATTCCAGAGCAATTCAGAAAAGTAACAATCCATGATCCTTGTCTTATTGCGAGAAATTTAAAAGATACTGAATCAATTAGATATATTCTTAATAAAATTTCAGATTTAGAAATTATTGAACCTATTTATAATAAAGATTATGTTCATTGTTGTGGTTGGAGTGGTACTGCCCATTGGGCAGATAGAGACTTAGCTATAAGAGAAACCCAGAATAGAATTAATGAATTAATAGAGACTGGAGCAGATAATTTCATATCAGCATGTCCTCTCTGTGAATTAGGGCTAGCTTATGGAATAGATGAGACAGAAAAGGAAAAGTATAATATATTGGATATATCTGAAATATTAATAAAAGTATTGTAAAAATATTTTATTAAATAAATAGAAAAGAGTGATTTTATGAGTGAATATTTATGCGTTTTTGATATTGGGACTACAGGAGCAAGAACAATTATATTTGATATTAATGGGAAAGAAGTTGTTAAAGCTTATGAAGAATATCCAATTGTAGAACAACCAGTAGGGATTTCAGAACAAGATCCAATAATTTGGTGGAACGCAATTAGGAATACCTGTAATAAAGTTGTGAAAAGTGGTTCTATTAATCCTAACGATATTATCGGTATAGCAGCAACATATTCTCGGCTAACATTGACAATTATTGATAAAGAGGGAAGTATATTACACCCTGCACTAACTTGGATGGATGAAAGAGAAATAACAGATACTAAGTCTTTACAAGAAAAAGAAGGATTACGTAGAGCAATTCCAAAGATATTATGGTTGAAACATAAAAAACCAGATTTATACAGTAGAGCTTATAAGGTAATTTCACCAGATTCATTTATTTATATGAAACTATGTGATAAGATTGTTACAGACCCAACTATTGGAATTTTTAGCTTTTTAAATATGGAAACCTTAAACTGGGATGAAAATCTTGCTGATTCATACGAAATAAATATAGATTTATTACCTAAACTGCAATCTCCAGGAGAAAAAATTGGTGAACTCTCGAGTAAAGTTGCTGGAGAACTAGGATTGACCCCAGATATACCTATTATCTTAGGAGGAGGAGATCAACAATGCGCAGCATTGGGTTTAGGTGTTATTAATCAAGGACAAGAAAAAATAACAACTGGCACTGGTATATTTGTTGATTTAGTTGTTGATGCACCAATGCCAAGTGTTGGAGATATCCCCATTTTTTCCTTCCCACATGTTATAAAAGGAAAGTGGTTGTTAGAGGGAACAATGCCAGGTACAGGAACTATGTTTAAATGGTTGAAAGATAACTTTTCACAATGGCAAATTAAAGAAAGTGAACGCCAAAATACTGATATTTATGACATTTTAACTGCTGAAGCAGAAAAGGTTCCTCCAGGCAGTGGAGGATTATTAATTGTCCCTCTATATATATTTAGAAAAGGTACAATTCATGGATTAGGTTGGAATCATACTCGAGCTCATCTAATTCGTTCATTTATGGAATCAGCGGCATTAAGTGCCCAAATGTATTCACAACTTTTAGAAGGTATGGCGAAAGTCAAAGTGTCAGAATTGAGAGTTGATGGAGGGGGTATGAATAGCAGTTTTTGGGCTCAAATATTTGCAGATGTTACGAATCGGGATATTAGAATTCCAGCATGCAAAGATGGTGCAGCATTAGGTGCAGCGATTTTAGGTTTCTATGGGTGTAAAAAATACAATAGTATTGAAGATGGTATTGATAAAATGGTAAATTTCATTGATACTAAAAGTCCAATTAGAGAGAATACGAAAGTTTATAAGAAATTAAATCGTTTATTCATGCCAACAACACTAGAGACTTTAAATAAGAAACGAGTAACAAAAGACTTATAATTTTATCTCTTTTTTTTGTTTATTTTCAGTATAAATAAGTTACTTTCAAATTTAGAAAAGTATTTTTTGAATCTTTTATTTCAAAAATTATAGAATATTACTATTGTCTATCTCACATGTCTTATTTCAAGAATCAAGAGGGTTACAATCTTTATTATGAAAATATCAACCCAGATTCAAAGAAGTGTTCTATTATTTTACTTCATGGATTCGCTTCATCTGCTTCTTTTTTTAAGGCTCAAATAAAAATTTTGAAAGAGAGTTATCGAATTATTGCTTTTGATGCATTGGGGCATGGGAGAAGTGATCACCCAAAAGAGATAAATTTCTCTAAAAATCTAAGGTATGATATCATAAGAGATTTAGAAGATCTTCTGAGATATTTAGAAATAAATGAAAAATATGGGATAATTGGGCATTCTCTTGTAGGTGGAATGATTGGTCAGTTATATGCAATAAAACACCCTGAAGATATCAAATTTTTAATCCTATTGAATTCAGGGTATATTATGATTGATAATGTTATAAGAAATATCTTTTATAATCTACTACCGTATTTTATCAGAATGAATTTCTTGGACGTAGTAGCGAATTCTGTTGAAAAATTGTTAGATAAAACAATTCCTTATATAATTACGGCCCTATCAGATACATTAGCAGGATTGAATCTAACTAAAGATAAATTATATATGCAAATTGAGGATCAAATTTTTCGTATGATACATGAAATAAAGGAATATGACCCGTCAGGTATTAGTTGTCCTACTTTAATAATTGGTGGAAGGCTTGATAATTTTGCTCCAGAACAGATGTCAGAAAAATTACATGATATGATTCCAAATTCCACATTAGAAATTATTGATATGGCAGGGCATTTTGCTCCAGCTCAGAGAAAAGAGGTAGTGAATGAGCTAATTTGTAATTTTATTAAAAAACTTTAGTAAATTTCTCTAAATTACATTAAACTGATTTAAAATGGACGAATATAATAAACATAATGATCTTGAAACCAGCATTTCATTTTTTAAAAATGAAGTAAGAAATTTTGTAGAATCCCGTAATTGGAGTAGTTATCATACACCTAAGAATTTGGTTCAAGCAATTAATTGTGAAGCGGGAGAATTATCTCAATTATTACTTTTTAAAGATTATAAGCTAGAAGAGATTGTAAATAACGAGGAACTACTTACTAACATTTCTGAAGAAATTGCTGATGTTTTTATTTATCTCATAAGTTTGATTAATGCTTTAGATTTAGATTTAAGCCAGATATTTATAGAAAAAATGGAAAAAAATAAAATAAAGTATTCAAGTAAGGAATTCAATAATGGGATATATTATAAAAAATAAAAAATTAAGAATTTAAAATGCCAGACATAAATAAAGCTCTTTTAGCTCCCTGTGGGTTGTATTGTGGTGTTTGTGCAATACATATCGCTGATAGAGATAGTAATTTAAAGTTTAAAGAAATACTCGTAGATGTCTATAAACCATTTTCTAAAACTACTGATGATATCAAATGTAAAGGATGTCTCTCAGAAAACCAAGAGGATATATTTGGATATTGTAAGATATGTCCAATAAGGGATTGTGTTAAAAGTAAGGGATTTGAGAGTTGTCATCAATGCGATGATTTTCCGTGTAAATTAATAGATCGTTTTCCTATCCCTGTAGGGAAAAAAGTTATTCTTAGAGCAATACCTCGATGGAAAGAATTAGGAGCTGAAAAGTGGGTTGAAGAAGAGGAAAAAAGATATCATTGTCCTGAATGTGGTAACTACTTGTTCCGAGGGGCAAAGAGATGTAATAAATGTGGAATCTCGGTCAATGTAGATTGAAGCAGATATTATTTTTTTATTAATAATAAGAATTTTTATGGTTTTTTCTATTATAATTTAACATGGTTGCTAAGAATATTGATAGTACCATAAAGGAACAATTAAAGTTTACATTAAACGAAACTGAATTTTCTAACTTAGGAGATTTATATCGAGGAAAAGTAAGAGATAATTATATAAAAGAAGATATAAGAATTATTATCTCAACAGATCGTTTGAGTGCTTTTGACAGGGTTATAACTACAATTCCATTTAAAGGGCAAATGTTAAATCAGGTTTCCTCCTTCTGGTTTGATAAAACAAAAGATATTGTTAAAAATCATATTATAGATATTCCCGATCCGAATGTAGCTGTAGTTCATCAATGTAAGACCGTCCCAGTTGAAGTGATTATAAGAGGTTATCTAACTGGAAGTATGTGGCGTGATTATAATAAAGGAAAACCTACTTCAGGTATAATGCCTCCTAAGGGAATGAAAAAGAATCAGAAATTTGACGAAATAATCATAACACCCTCTACAAAAGCAGAATCAGGGCATGATATATATCTCTCTAAAGAAGAGATTCTAAAAAAAGAAATGGTTGAGAAGGATGTTTATGAAGAGATGGAAGAAGCTGCACTTAAATTATTTAAATTTGGACAGGAGCTTTGTGAAAAGAATGGTCTTATCTTAGTTGATACCAAATATGAATTTGGATTAGAAGAAGGTGAATTGATGGTTATTGACGAAATTCACACTCAAGATTCATCTCGATTCTGGATTCTCGATTCCTATCAAAAAAATTTTGAAAAAGACGTCAATCCTGAAATCTTAGATAAGGAAATCTTTAGAGGATGGCTTATGGAAACTTATCCAGAAGTTTTTCCTGATATTAAACCAGATGAAGTTATTCCTCCAATCTCTCAAGATATTAAAATAGAATTAGCTAAAAGGTATATGCGGAGCTATGAAAAGATTACCGGATTAGAATTTAAACCAGAAATTTCGGATGTAAAAAAGAGGATTTATGAAAATTTAAAGAAAGCCAACTATTTATAACATTTAAGAAAAATTTAAATAATTACCACAGTATTTTTTCGTAATATGTTTGAGATAATTCTTTTATTTATTGATGTTGCATTATTTGTTTCTTCATTTGTTTTTGTTATACTTGATATCAAAAGTTACGAAGGAGAAAAAAATGAAGCTTTGAAGGGAACTTTCATACCTAAACAGAGTCGATATGCTTTATTATTTGGTCTTCTAGCATTAATCCTCGCAGTTCTTAACAGTTTGTTTTATGTATGATACATTAACATGCCAGAAATAATCAATAATCTTAGGATTTGCTACTTTTTTCGTAAATAAATTGGTTATTTAATTTTCTTTTATTCTCTTAGAATTCTAGGTTTTAGCATAGTATAATTACTTAAATTAAATTGAGGAAAAACTAGCTCTTGTCGTTTTTGTCGATGAACATTATTTTTAAATTAATAAGAATTAATAAAAATATATACAACTTCTTTTTTCGTAAATGACGCTTCAAGAATTTATTGTAGAAGTTATTATTACAAATAAGGAAAAAGCTCGTGATCCCGTGGGTGAAACCATAAAACGCGACCTACTTGCAAAGAAAGGCTATGGTATGGTCTCAAATGTTCGGAGTGGACAATATTTGAGATTCAATCTTGATGCTGAAAGTGAAGAGCGAGCTAAAAATATTGTTGAAGACTTATTAAACAAGTTGAGAATTTATAACCCGGTAACTCAAAATTTCAGGATTTTAAATCTAAAAAAAGAGCCTTGAGATATTATGAGTATAAAGATAGCTGTAATCCAATTTCCGGGCGCTAATTGTGATTTGGATACTATACATGTATTAAAAGATGTTATGCATATTGATGTTGATTTAGTCTGGCATAATTATTTTAAAGAATCTAAGTACGATGGCGTTATATTACCCGGCGGATTTTCATTTGGTGATTATTTAAGAGGGGGAATTATTGCTGCTCATAGCCCTGCTATAGATGAAGCAAAAATAATGCTAAGAGACGGGAGACCTGTAATAGGTATTTGTAATGGATGTCAAATATTAGCTGAAGCCCAATTCCTTCCAGGTGCTTTTTTACATAATGAATCTCTCAAATTTATATGTAAATGGGTAAATCTAAAAGTAGAAAATAACAAAACTGCATTTTCAAATAAAATGAAAATAGGCGATGTTCTTGCTTTACCTATAGCCCATGCAGAAGGACGGTATTTTAATGATAATGTGAAAGAATTAGAAGAAAATAACCAAATTGTCTTTAGATATTCTACTGAAAAAGGTGAACTTACTAAAGATTCAAATCCCAATGGTTCATTAGCAAATATTGCAGGAATTTGTAATTTAGAACAAAATTGCATTGGATTAATGCCTCACCCTGAACGTGCCTCAGAAGCAATCATAACTCCAAAAAGAACAACACATGGATTACTATTTTTTGAATCAATAATTGAATTTATTAAACGGAGGACCTCCAAATGACTAAGGTGAATTTAAATGGAGAAGAAGCACATGTAGAAATGACAAAGGGAGAATTTGAAAGAGTAAAAGAATTATTGGGTAGGGAACCAAGTGTTACTGAACTAGGTGCATTTGATGTCATGTGGTCTGAGCATTGTTCTTATAAATCATCACGTCCAAAGTTAAAATTATTCGAGGATGCTGAGGCAAATTATGACTATGTATTAGCTGGTCCCGGAGAAGACGCTGGAGTAATTGACATAGGGGATGGATACGCATTAGCATTTCGTATCGAATCACATAATCATCCTTCTGCTATTGAACCTTACCATGGGGCTGCGACGGGGATTGGCGGAATAATCAGGGATGTATTATCTATGGGAGTGCGACCAATCGCATTATTAGATCCTTTACGATTTGGTAGATTAAAAAACAATCCCCATTCACAATGGTTATTTAAGTATGTAGTGAAAGGGATTGCTGATTATGGCAATTGTACAGGGATCCCTACAATAGGTGGTGAAGTTGAATTTGATGAGAGTTTTGAAAGTAATTGCTTAGTAAACGTTGCTTGCATAGGTTTGGGAACAATTGAAGATTTTAAGCATGCTCCTAGTAGGGCTTATAACCCTGGTGATTATGTAATCCTAATGGGAGGATCTACTGGTAGAGATGGAATCCATGGAGTAACCTTCGCGTCTCGTACTTTAACAGAGATGTCTGAAGCTGATAGACCTGCAGTACAAATTGGTGATCCCTTTACTAAAAAATTGATAATTGAAGCCACTTTAGAAGCTGTAAAGACGGGCTTTGTAAGAGGGTTAAAAGATCTTGGTGGTGGGGGTCTAACTTGTGCAACAAGCGAATTAACTGGGGATGGAAATACAGGAGGAAATGTAGATTTAAGAAAGGTTTTTACAAGAGAACCAGGAATGACCTCTTATGAAATTATGCTTTCAGAATCACAGGAACGAATGGCATTCATAGTAAAACCAGAAGGTTTAGAAGCTGTTCTTGATGTATTTAGAAAATATGAAATGGCTTTTGCTGTTATTGGGAGAACTGATGATTCTAAAGTTCTTAAAGTATTTGATGGTAATAATCTAGTTGTAAATATACCTGCTAAAGCCCTTTCTGAATCACCTACATTTAAACGGCAAGAAAAACGACCCTTATATTTAGAGGAGATGTTAACTCAAAAAACTCCCAAACCATCCTTGGAAATAGAGGAAATCATCTATAAATTAATAGCTTCGGAAAATATTTGCAGTAAAGAATGGGTTTACCGACAATATGATCATGAAGTTGGTGTTAGATCTGTAGTAAAATGTGGTGAAGGAGATTCAGGAGTACTTAGAATCATTGGTACAAATAAATTTATTGCAGCCAGCGTAGGTGTTAATTCGAAGCATTGCTTTCTAGATCCTTACGAAGGTGTTAAAGGAGGATTAGTTGAAGAATGTGGAAATATAATAACAAGTGGGGCAAAACCAATGGCGATGGTGAACTGCTGCAATTTTGGAAATCCCGAAATACCGGAATCATTTTGGTATTTCTCTAAAGCTGTTGATGGGATGAATGATTTTTGCAGGACTATGAGAATACCTATAGTTGGTGGAAATGTATCCTTTTATAATGAAGATGAGGTTAAGAAAACCGTGATTAAGGCTACACCTATGATAATGGTTGTTGGTCTTATTGAAGGTGAAGAGAATATTATAACTCTTCCATTTAAAAAGGCAGGAGATGACATCTTTTTAATAGGGGAAACTAAAGCAGAATTAGGTGGTTCAGAATACCATTCAGTCATTTATGATCTTGAGGGTGGTATCCCTCCAAAAGTCGATGAGGAAAAAATTAAAGCTACTTGGGATTTTATGTTCGTACTTTATAGAAATGGTATAGTTAAAGCCAACCATGATGTGAACAAGGGAGGATTCATAGTTACAATAGCAGAAATGTGCTTTAAGAATTATTTGGGAGCTGAATTAGATTTAAATAATTGTTTTGATGAAAAAATACGAGATGATGAGTTTCTTTTTAGTGAATCCTACGGAAGATTTATTATTGAAACAGATCCAAATAACCATGATACTATCCTAAAATTGGCTAAAAAATATGATGTTACTGTTAAAAAACTAGGAGTTTTAATTTCTAATCCCGAAATAAAAGTTAAAGGATTAAGAAATAATGATATTAAGCTGGATGTTCAAAAGTTAAAA
>JABXKB010000377.1 GCA_013375485.1 Promethearchaeota archaeon
TTTCTTTAAAAAAATCTTGGAAGAAAATATCGAGGGTGTATTTTTAAGCGGAGAAACTAAGGGTCAATTCAAGAAAATAATAACCAGAAAAGGACATTTTAGAGATATTATAACGGTAAAAAGATTTGGATTTTTAGAAAACATAGTTTTATTAAAAGAGGGATCTGATGCTCCTGGAATTATCTCACATATTGGAAATAGACTTACAAATTGCAAATTGAGTGCCATAAGACCCAAAAAAATAAAAAGATTACTTAAGGATTAAAAAATAGTGGGCCAGGAGAGGATTCCAAGAAAAAAAGAAATTTTTTTCCCAATTGAACTCCCGACCTTCGCGGTGTAAGCGCGACGTCATAACCACTAGACCACTGGCCCATAATTGAACGCAATCGGTGGGATTCGAACCCACGAGTCCGTTGGACACCGGTTTAGCAGACCGGCGCTCTACCAGGCTAAGCGACGATTGCACTCTTGATTAAGATTTAATATGTTATATTTTCAATATAAAGATTTAAAATTTTAATATTTTATTATAGACTTCAAAAAAATAAAAGAAAAAGAAAATAATCTATTTTAAAATTCTTTCTATTCGGATATGATTTCGAATACCATCTTCTCGATGATAGGTTTTTTTGTATAGCGTTTATCGTAATACCATCCTACTAGGTGAGCTTTTTGCTCCTTCTGTGGAACTTCAGGGACCACAATTATCATCACACCATTCGACAAGTATTTCAGGATTCTCTTGTCAATGGCGTGAAGCTTCTCCGATCCTGATGGATGGGAGTGCCACATCCAGACGATATCCACTCCCATTTCAGCCTTAAATTTACGCATGTTATATATTTTAGATTTTTTATATCGCATCCAACTTCTTGGTTTAACATGAACTTTATTTTTACGTAAATCAGGGTTCAAAATAAACTTTGTACAGATTCCAAAATTCTCTTTTCTTTCGGCAAACAACCAACCATGAATAATGAACGGGTATTCTTCTGTCGCCTTTTGGGAAATCTCTTTGAATAAACTTTCAGGTATTAAATAACGAAAATCCTTTGCTCCACTCATTTCTTCACCATCTCAATTAGAGGTCAATGTAGTATAAAATTTATAGTTTTCTTTATATTCAACAAGATAATAGTTTTATAAGCAACGAAAAATGAAAAAAATTTATTTTATAGAATATACTCTAATTTAATAGCCATTAATTGTGATATAATAAGAATTTATATATCGTCTTAAAAGCGCAGATGTAGCCTAGCTGGTAAGACGCCGGCCTTGAGAGTTTTTAACAACCGAGTGAGCCGGTGCGCGTAAGCGCTCGGGGGTTCGATAAGTCCCTCATCTCGAGAGATTTGAATAAGTCCCTCCATCTGCGTTTTATAAGTATAGTTGCTAAAATAAATATAATAAAATGGGCTATTGGCGCAGGCAGGTAGCGCAGCAGGCTCTTAACCTGACATTTATGAGAGCATCTCTCGTAAAAAGGAGGGTCGGGGGTTCGAATCCCTCATAGCCCGTCTTTCTTTAATTCATAAACCTGATTAAGAAGAACTTAAAAACTTAAAGTGAGTAAAGAAATAAATATATGGAATTCTATGTCTATCATGGAAACTATAATGAAAAGGCAATTTCAAATCAACAAACTTATCGTGCTGAAACTAGAAGAAGGAGTTACAAACATTTATCTTAATGGAGAAAAATTTATTCAATGTAAATTTCTGATAACTGATATTCCTATTACTGAACTAGAACATGTACATAATTCTAAATCAATTGATGAGTTATTTGGGAATCAGAATCTTGACCTTGAATATGATAAAGTCAAATATAAAATTGCTCCAGAAGTAGAATTTTGGGCTCATTGTTCTAATTTACAAGCCTGGGCAGAGTCAGGTTATGACACAAGATTGTTACTTAGTAATCTTTCATTTCCCTTACTTAAAAAACTAGCTCAACTCGGGGATATACACGCAAAAAGAGTTCTTAAAGAAGAGGTCGCAAAACGGATTTCTACAGGATATAATCCAGTCATTCAATTCTTAGTTATGGAGAGCTACACTGAGTTATTAAACATTGAAGAACTTGAAATCGCAATCAAGGATTTGAAAGAGTTTAATCTTTACAGGTGCAATCTTAAAAAAATTCCTGACTTTATTCTTAAAGGGAAAAAACTTCAAAATTTAATATTATCTGAAAATCGAATAGAACAATTAGACGAAAGACTTGGAAAGTTAAAATTCCTTACGAAGTTATACCTAAATGATAATCATATAGAATATCTCCCTACCACAATCGGAAACCTCATAAATTTAAAAGAACTAAACTTAAGAAGGAATAAATTAAAATTTCTTCCAGAATCTTTATATAATTTATCTAATCTCAAAAAATTAGATCTATCAGTAAATAGATTTAAGAAATTTCCTGAAAATGTGTGTAATATCATCTCTTTAGAAAATTTAAACTTAAGTAAAAATCAAATTAAAATAATTCCTCATTCAATTGTTAGCCTTATCAATCTAAAATGCCTTACCTTGAATCAAAACAAGCTTAACAGGCTACCGGATAACATTGGAATGTTGGATTCTCTTGTGTGGCTCTTAATTGATGGAAACAATCTTAAAGAATTACCTGAAACAATTAAGAACTTAAAATCTCTTAAATATCTATATATAGATGGAAATAATCTTGAAGAAATTCCGAATTTTTTGGGAGATATTAAATTATTAAAGGAGCTAAGAGTAGACAACATACTAACAGATTTGATAAATCGAGATTTAAAAGAGAAATTAAACAAACGAAATGTGAATCTTACAGTTGTCAAAAACAAAACGATCATAAGGCAGTGGACTGCTCCAAACAAATACAATTCCAAAAACCCTTACAGAATCATTTTATTTAGTGATAATACTTGGACGTGTACGTGCCCTCACCAAAAATTTAAAATGTTTCTAAAATTAAAAACTGATTGTGAGCATATAACAGATTTAAAAAAAAATAATTAGAAAAAATTAGGACAATTCCCCTAGATAATTATTCTTTAAATATTCCTTGTTCCAAATTTGATTAATAGTTAAACCTGGAAAAAGCAATTTTTCAAAATAAGAGATAGGGGTATATTTCACAGCACCTCTTTGATAAGGTCCAAAAATATATTTTACCATCAATTCACAAAAATTGTCCTTTTCTAACTTCTCTTTCATATTCAAGACTGGTTTTATTATAAATCCTTGATCTAAAAGTGACGGGGTTCAAAGGGCAAGATGGTCTCACATTCAGCATGCCTTCGACGAAATTTGTAATGTTCCAAGATATAGCAATTTTCGCAGTCATACTTTCTATGTAATTGCGAAATTGGGGCTCCAAATGAAAGCAGGGGAAGAAAAATTATTCGATACAGACGATTGGCATGATCCAGAATGTAGAGAGGAGTTAACAAAAAAAATGAGGGAATTTTTAATTAAATATATCCGGTAATCGTTAATAATGTAAAGATTTAATATCTTTGCTTTTACTTCTCATCCCTAATATCCTCTGGTAAATTATATCCGCGTGGTTCAATGGAATTGTACTTTTTTATGTATTTTTTATGCTTTCTATCTAATTCTTCTGGCGTCTGAGCAGAATCTAATATTTCAAATTCAAAATTCTCCAAACCGTATTTTTCAATATCTTTTCTTAACTTTTCAGGCAATTCATCTTTAATTTTTTCATATATCTCTTTTTTCAATATGATCACTTCCTTTCTTATGATCTTAACATTTTATTGGCTTTTATTTAATTTTAGCATCTTAGTTTCTTTCATGTATTCTTTTTAGTTTATAAGATCGTTCTTTTTTCAGTTTCTCTCGGAT
>JABXKB010000378.1 GCA_013375485.1 Promethearchaeota archaeon
AAGGAGAATTGTAATATCCAATTAATCTTTAAGGAACTAGTTATTAAAATTTTAGACAAAAATAAACTAGATTACGATCAATTACTATAAAGAAGTTTATCAACTAATTTTTAAGAGATCTCTTTTTTATATCATTTATAGTAGTATTTGGGTGTCTTAAGCATGGTAGAAATTTTTCATGAATTAGATGGAGAACTTTCAATTTTAAATGATAAAACAATTAGCATAATTGGTTATGGAAATCAAGGCAGAGCTCAAGCACTTAATTTAAGGGATTCCGGATTAAATGTAATTGTGGGTAACATAAAAGACGATTATTGGAGAATTGCCATAAATGATAACTTTTCAGTATTCTCGATAACGGAAGCAACTAAGAAATCTGATATAATATTTTTATTACTTCCAGATGAGGTTATGAATGATGTCTTCGAGAAAAAAATTAAGCCAAATCTTAAATTAGAATCATCGCTTGTATTTGCCAGTGGGTATAATATTGGTTTTAAGCTTTTGAAACCACCAGAAAATGTAGATGTATTATTAATTGCTCCCAGAATGATAGGAGTTGGTGTGAGAGAGAATTTTCTTAAAAATGAAGGATTTTTTAGTTTTATTGCAATTGAACAAGACTTTTCTGGACAAGCAAAAAAGGTATTACTTGCCCTCGCTAAAGGGATTGGTACTTTAAAAAAAGGGGCGATAATGTTAACATTTAAGCAAGAAGCCGAATTAGATTTATTTAATGAACAAGCATTTGGACCTGCTTTTGGAAGGGTTTTGTTATCGAGTATTTACACTTTAATTGATGCAGGATACCCTCCAGAAGCTGTTTTAATTGAAATGTATATGAGTAATGAAATGTCGTTTACGTACAAAAAATTTGCGGAAATTGGTTTAGTTAAACAAGTTGAGTTCCATTCTCAAACAAGTCAATATGGGGCTATGAGTAGAGGTATAAGATTTCGGAAGCTTCCCCTTAAGCCTAAAATGGCTGAAATATTAAAGGAAATTCAAGATGGTGAATTTACAAAAGAATGGGAGAAATCTATTACTAAATTGAAGTTCAAGATGATAAAGTATTTTGCGACTAAGACAAAAATAAATCAATTAGAAAAGCAAGTTAGAAAAAGTCTTAAATTGAAAGAATATGACATTTATGAGGAAGAAGCACCAAGTGAAGAGGAGATGGCTAAATTAAAAAGTATTTCAAATGAATTAAAATTATTTGAACAATATTATGAATAAGGTTAGCTTTTTATTTAGAATAAAATAAAGAAAACACCCAAAATAGTTAAAATTACCCCTAAAAAACCCCATTTTGTTATTTTTTCCTTATTAATAAAATAAGTTAGCGGAAGTGCGAATAAAGGGGCTGTACTAGCAATTAAAGATACTACATTTGCCCCAGCTATATGTACAGATTCAGTATATAAATATGCGCCTAGTGAAGTCCCTATTATAGAAGCAACTAATAGAAATATCCATGAACGACGAGACATCTTTTGTTTTAGCGAATCGTCATTTTTATTCTTTAAATGATTCTCTCTTAACACCATTGAACCTAAAATTAATAATGCAAATGGAAACCTGATTACATTTCCTATAATAGAACTGAGTTCTTCAGTATGTATAATTTGATCTATTTGACTAATTGAAAAATCTATTAAAACAGCACCAATAGCCCATCCGAGAGATGCTGCGAAACAGAAACATGTCGCTTTAATGGTATCTTTACTAAAAAATTCTTGAAGTCTAATTTTAATAGAATTTTTGTTGGAAGTATTCTTTTCATAGATTGAATTCTTATGGCTTATTTTAGACTTTCCAATAATCATAATTCCTATTCCAATCAGAATTAGAGAGAAAATTAAATTAAGTCTAAATTGGCGACCAAGAAAAATTAAAGAAAAAATAAAAGTGAAAAGAGGGAATGTCATCGAAATTGCTAGAGCGATAGTTGTCCCTAGGTCTTTCTGAGCAGTAAAATAAGCAGTATCACCAATTACCTGACCAAAAACGAAACTTAAAATTAATAAAATCCATAATTCTGCTGGTATTAAAAAAATAAGATTTAGACTATTTATAAATAAAGCTATGAGGATAAATGACAAAGTCCCTATAGCTGTCCTAAAAAAATTAATAAATAATGGAGTAACTTCATTTTCAACTTTACGGAACATAACATTCGATCCTACAAATGTAAGCACCGCTGAAATTGCGATAAGTTCTCCTAACATTGAATATATGAATTAGGGAATACATAAATTGTTTTGTATTATATTTTGCTTAAATGTGAAAATTAAAAATGATGAAAATTAGTTCTCTTCTTTATTTTCCCTTACTGATTTCTTACCATATTCAAATAATTTCAAGAATGATTTAGCAGCGGCTTCAATTGTGGGATAAACAATGAAATCATCTTCCATTAACATATTAGTAAATCTTGCTTGAGACTCACTAGGATATTGGTGTAAAATGATAATAAAAATCTTATTTAATGATTCCACATAGGCTCGCAATTCTAAAAGATTAGTATAATAACTTTTGAAACGTCCATCTTCCGTATCCCTCCATGCATCTGTTTCAATTATTACTAAATCAATATTTTCACCAATGGCTGCTTTACATATCTCTACAAACTCTTTACGATGTATTATCCACGGTAAATCAAGTGGATTTGATAAACTACCGATTTTTATAGGATATATTTTTTTGAGATTCTCTAAAGTTTCACCTTTAAAATATGGTAATTCTAATCCTAATTCTGTTAAAGTATCGGTAGCTAAAATGCCAAAACCACCAGACCAGAGTATAACCAATGCTCGCTTATTTACGGGATAAATATTTTCATTAACTTTATCTTTAACTCGAGGAATATAATGAGAAAAGAGATAAACATGATCTAATAATTCATCAAGTGATGGTGGAATTTCGATTAAAGGTGTTTGTTTAAATATTGCACCCCAGATATCACTTTTTGTTCCTAAAGCTCCAGTATGTGTTAATGTTGCTGCTTGGCCTCTTTTTGTTCTTCCACCTCTCATAAATAATACAGGTTTTTTCATCTTTTTTAAAACACTGAATAAAATTTTACCCTCATTTTTATAAAGAGGTGAAATTCCCTCAAAATACACACAAATTACATCAGTAGCATCATCGTGATTAAAAAATTCCAAAATTTCTGAAATTTGAAGATCTACACAATTTCCAATACTAATTCCTATGGAAAATCTCAATCCATATCTTTTTGACCCAAATTTAATCATTTTAGAGTGTAGGTCTCCTGATTGGAAAATAAGCCCAATATTCCCTTCTTCTATTGGGAATGAGGAATAATAAGCTGTTTTCCCTCGTGGACTGTATAACCCCATACAATTTGGACCTATTGCTCTTGTATCTTTATGATTATCCAATATTTCCTTCAACCGATGTTCAATTTCCATGCCTAACTCGTCGAATTCTCCTGTTCCTGCTGTAAAAATATGAATGAATTTCACTTTCTTTTTTGATAGAATATCTTCCAATGATTTAATAAGCAATTCTCTTCTCACAGATAAAATTAGAAGATCAATTGTGTCTTCTTGGATATCATCAAACGTTTTATAACATTTTAAATCTGTATATTCTTCTTCCTTCGTTGAAATTAAATATAAATTCTCTAAATCATAACCTTGTCTCTTAAAACCATCTACAAAAAAAGATATTTTTTGATTGAAGTTAAAAATAACTACATTTTTAGGTTTAAAAAATAATTCTAATGAGCTCAATTTACTCTTCTTTTCCATTTTTTTCCTTAATTATTACTGTTAAATCAGCATTACAGTTATAACAGAA
>JABXKB010000379.1 GCA_013375485.1 Promethearchaeota archaeon
TCCGTGTGGTGGTCAATACCTTGGACTATGGCATATATAGAGCATCCAAGATGGTTTGAGTTTAATAGTTATGGGGTTTTCTTTAATATTATATTTAGACAATTATTCTTTACAATCAGTGCTTATTGTCACCTCAGAGCCTTTGTCCCACTAGATACTTCAAAGACAAACTTAAGAATTATACACTACATACTTGTGACATCTCTATTCATTGGAGAAGGCTTTATTTTAGCTTTATGGTTAGCTAAGAATAATTAAGCGTATTGAAAAATTTCATTCATTAGATATAATCTAAGTGAACAAACAAAAAAACAAAAACTATGAACTTATTAAAACTACCTATTATCGGTTATATTAAGAGATATTGGATTCTGCTTGCAGCTATTGGCATTTTGGTTTGGGCTTATACGTCTGGCACGTTGGCTCTTACTATGCGTGGCGCATTGTTGATTCCAATCTTTACATTGATTGCTGGAGCTTCTGGGCTTCTTCTCCGCAATACGTTTAATCGCTCGACAACGGATCAATACGTTGACAATAAAACTTGGATCAAAAGAGATTGGGATTCCCTAACTCCAGCACAAAGAATCCTTTTCACTAAAATTGAATATGGAATCTATTTTCTTGGTGGCTGCATAATTGCAGCTGGGCTTGTTATCATTATCAATGTCTAACATAGTTACATTTATAGCACTTATAACGGTAATCGCCTCTGGGACAAAATACGTCCCAGCTGGCGAGAAACCGAAACCATTTCGTCACAACCCTCCCACACATCACGAAAAGCTTTGGGATTCTGCTGAAATTAAAGCATCCCAAGTCTTTCGCATCGACAAGTGTATCTCTATTTATGTAGAAAACAAAAAACGCTACAAGAATATCGAAAAAATGCGGAAAGGTGGCGTTCCAGCTGCAATCGTATTTGTTTTACACGGCAGGGAAAGCACTTGGAATTGGGGTAAACATTTACACGAAGGTAGTCGTCTAACTGGTAAAACAAGGTGGGTTCCAAAAGGTCGGCCAAAGCACCCTCCTGCAAATGGACATACATATACTTTTGAGGAAAGTGCTGAAGATGCTCTCTACAAACTAAAAGATTTGGAGTCTATTGATTGGTCTATTTGTGACACAGCACTATATAATATAGAAAAATACAACGGTCTTGGATATCTTAAATATAGGAAGCATATGAATTCACCTTATTTATGGTCTGCAACAAATCATTATAATTATAAAGGATCTCCAGCTGGTAAATATGTGTCAGACGGAAAATTTTCTTATTCTGCCGTAGATAAACAGCTGGGAACTTGTAGTTTGCTTATTAGGATGATTGATCGGGGTTTTGATATTGGTTTTCGTTAAGAACAACAGAAGAACTCAAGTCTTTGCTGATTGCATACTTAACATTGCAAATAGAGCAAACCACGCACCTATCATCAGAAAGCTTACAAACATCCAAACCTTCACAAAAACCCATTTCACGAAGTTTTTGACAGTAATCGCCTGTCAAAGCTTCAATTTTAAGGTTTTTGCCAACTGATGCATTTTTTAATGTCATTTTTTTGTTCATAAATCCCCTTATTTTAATATATATTAAAAAGGGTTATTTTAAAGATAAAACTTTACAAAAAAAAGATTGACTAAATATAAAAATCTTGTAACATACAAAACTATGATTGACGAAGTTTTCCACATTAACGTAAACAGAAACGATATTTTTGATTATGTGGTCGGTAGTTCTAATTATGACCCAATCGAAAAATGTATAGATTCTACAATTTATGAAGTATTTGACGATTTCATTTACAACAAAGAGACTAAGCAAACAATAGAACAGGATGAATATTATACTGTTTTTAGTAAGCAAGTTTCTCTTTTGCGTTCTAAATCTAAAAAAATGAAATCAGATGAAATTCTTAGGATTTGTGAAGAGCTTGAGGAAATAGCTCCTAAATACATAAAATTATGATCATGATGTTTGAACAATTACAAGATAAGGTTCTTGATTGGGCTGAAGAGAAAGGGATTCTTGATAATTCCAACCCTCTAAAACAATTAGAAAAAACCCAAGAAGAACTTGACGAAACAAAAGAAGCTCTGGAAAGAGGGGGCGATAATGATGAAGATGTTGCTGATGGCATTGGAGACATGCTTGTAACTATTATCATTTTAGCTGAGTTGGCTGGTATGGATTCTGTTGAGTGTCTTAGGTCTGCTTATGCAGAAATTAAAGACCGTAAAGGAGAAATGAGGGATGGCTTATTTGTAAAAGAAGATAACCTGTAAAAAAATGGCTAGAAATACACAAGAAAGAGATTTAAAGAAAAAAGGCAAACGCAAAGGCGTTCACGCTAAAACCAAAACATCCTATTTAAAAGGCTCTAAGAATTGGAAGAAGCCTTATAGAGGACAAGGCAGATGAAAGAAAAAAACAGGCTAAAAATAACATTTGAGTATGATGACCGTGAATTTTCAGCGTCTATACATGAGGACAGCACCATCACGGAAGTTGGCGAGGCTTTAAAAGGTTTATTGGTTGCCGTTGGTTTTCATAAAGATAATGTAGAAGAGCTTTTCTATCAAGATGAGTGACAAATGGCATGGTGGAAAAGGAGACAAGTCTAGAATTTCTAATGTAAACAAATTCTCCAGAAATATGGAGAAGATTTACGAGAGGAAAAACTGGAGAATGTGGGCTGTTTGGGAAGGTTATGATACAGATTCTGTATATTTTGACGAATCTGATATTGATGAATTTCAGCCTCTTTCTTATTCTGAATATAAAAAGAGGTTTATTAGTGGGAAAAAGATATAATATATGATTATATTACCTAAATATGAACCATTTCATACAAGGGTTATATTTTATAGAATTCCTAAAAATGCAAGCACTTCCGTTTATGAGCATTTAAGCATTTTCAATGTTATTAAAGAAAACGAACCTTTAATAATTAAAGAGTCAGATCAAAGGCTTTATAAAAGATGGTTTTCACCAACACACTTGAAACCAGACGATCTTAAAAAAATAATAGGATTAAAAATACAAGATTATTTTTCCTTTTGTATTGTAAGAAATCCTTGGGATAGAGTTGTTTCTATGTTTAAATTTGCGGTTAAATATAAACTGCACAAATTGTATGATTTAGAAGAGGAAGTCACTTTTGATGACTTTTGCGAAATGCTTAAAAAAAGGTGCGATGATCCATTCTTTATAGCTACACACAAACAATCTCAATGGACCAAAGGGGAATATCCACCTCAAAAAATATTAAGATTCGAAAATTTACAAGCAGAGTTCTCCGAAATGATTAAAGAAATAAATTTAGTTACAGTTGGTTCAAATTTACCCCATATAAACAAAACAAATCATAAACACTATTCCCATTATTATAATTTAAATACAAAAAAAATCATATCAGAGATATTCGCAGAAGACATTAAAAATTTCAACTATAAGTTTGAAGAGGATTTGGGTGAAAAAGAAAAAATCACAAATGGCTTAAAAATTTAATTATTTGTGATATGATTGATAATGAAAGGCTTGCTTCTGCTATAAAAATAATGTTAAACCCTAGCAGATACAAAATTTGCGAGGGTTGCAGTAGTATTGTTTCTATAGGAACAAGAATATGTCCTAATTGTCACGCTTACAGATATAATGATGATGAAGATTATGTTGTAAAACAGGCTGAGATTTTGGGTAAATCAGAGCAGACAAGTGTAACTAAGGATGACTTGTTTACATGAACCTTAAGGCACATCAAAGTCTATATTTTCAACATGCAGTTCAAGAGCTTGTAGAAGATAAAATAGATTTGCACT
>JABXKB010000380.1 GCA_013375485.1 Promethearchaeota archaeon
TGTTAATAGTAATATACCTTTAAAGCCTAATCCAGATGAGTTAGATATTAAATCAAGCAAGTTTTATAATAGAATTGAACTTGGAAATATGTTAAAGAATGAAAAAAATGTTGATCATTCAAAGAAAATATGGAAAACCATATTAAATACAGATATTTTATCTCTTTCTGAGAAAAAAATTGAACAACCATATGAGAACAAAAACTCTGTTACTTTGTTTATCGGTAGATTTCAACCTTTACATCACGGGCATATTTATGTACTTAAAAATATTTTAAAGTTATACAAAAAAGTAAAAATCGGAATTGGAAGTTCTCAATTTTCCCATACTTTAAATGATCCATTTTCAAGCGAAGAAAGAAAGAAATTTGTTCATGCTGCACTAAAAAAAAGAGATATTTCTTCAAAACAGTATGAAATATTAGATATCCCCGATATATTTAATGCTAAAAAATGGGTAGATCATGTAATCTCTATTGTAGGAGAATTCAACTCAGTATTTTCTAATAGCGATTGGGTGAGAGAATTGTTTTCTAATAAAGGAATTACTGTTGAGAAGAAAATAACTATTTTCAAAAAAAAATTTAATGGAAATTATATTAGAAAATTAATGATTAAAAATGATAGAAAGTGGAGGAATTTAGTACCAAAAGAAGTCATCGAATTAATTGAAGATTTTGAGGGAATTAAACGAATAAAATCTTTATATGAAAAAAAAAATAACCCATGAAAGACTCAGAATTTATAGAAATTGACGGTTCCTTCGGAGAAGGAGGAGGAGCAATACTTAGATTAGGATCGGGTTTTTCTGTACTATTCAAACGTCCAATCAGAATAAAAAACATTCGTGCTAATAGACCTAAACCTGGATTGCGACTCCAGCATTTAATAGGATTACAAACTTTATCAGAAATTACAAATAGTACATTATCTGATTGTAAGGTTGGAACTGAAGTAATCACACTTAATCCTAAACAAATATTAAAAAATAGTACAAAAGTCGAAGTTGGAACTGCGGGAAATATAGGTTTATTACTTCAACCAATTCAAATCGCATGCTTGGGATTTAAAGAACCAGAGAAAATTGAAATTTTAATTAATGGTGGTGGAATCTTCGGAAAGTATGCTCCAAGTCTCAACTATCTTAAAGAAGTCACTTATCAGATTTTTAAAAATCATGGATTTAATATCGAAATTGCTATTCAAAAATATGGATTTTATCCTAAGGGAGGCGCTATAGTTAAATGTACCCTACATCCTCCTAAAAATGAACTTAATCCAATCTTATTAACAGAACTTGGAAAATTATACTTAATTCGTGGTGAAATAATTGTTACAAACCAATTAAAAAAAAAAAAAGTAGGAGAACGAATAAAAACGTCTGTTTTAGAACATTTAAAGAAAGATTTGCATACTGATATTAATATTGATTATAAATACGTAAATTCTTTAAGTCCAGGAGTAGGTCTTTCTTTATGGGCATATTCAGACACAGGTGCTATAATTTCCTCAGGAACAATATTAGGTGAACGCCATATCACCTCAGAAAAACTCGGAAAACTAGCTGCCAATGAACTACTTAAATATATTAAAAATGAAGTTCCTATTGACAATTATTTGAGCGATCAATTAATTCCTTTCATGGGTTTTGTTGAGAAACCATCAAGGATAAGAGTCCTTGAGATTACAAGTCATACTAAAACTAACCTGGAATTAATAAAATTATTCTTACAACGAAATTATCTTATCAAAAAAGAAAAAACACATTTTTTAATTGAATTTCAATAATAGGTAAGAAATACAAATATAGAAAATTCTAATTATGAGTTAATTTTAAAATTAGAAGAAATTTTTATAAGATTAGTTTATTATATCTTTATTATAAAAATTATTAAAACTTCCTAATAAGAATGTCTCAGACGGTTGCCGCATTTCAGCGTTGTCCTAGATGTGGAAATGAGAATACTGCTGAAAGTTTTGCTTGTAATTTCTGCGGAATTAGATTAAAAATAGAAAGAATTGAAAAAGTTAGATTCTTCAGAAGATATGAGACGGAATGGGTTGCTCCCTATCCATGGTATATGAAAATTTTATTTCTTTTTGTGAATGCCCCAAAAGCGTTTTTCGATATTAATCATAAAAGAAGTAAAGCTCCTGGGTGGCTGATTTTATTATTTTCTTCACTATTATACGGATTAATGGGTTTAGCATTCCTTTCTCATTTTAATTTTACCAGTTTACCAACTTTTTCACCAGAGCTCGCCATGTTTAATTTATCATTTTTTATTGCTTTTTTTGTATTTGGATTCAGTTTTCAATTGATTTATTTTGCAATTCTAATCTACTTATTTACCAAAGGAGCTAATTATGCTGTAGGATTCTCAGGCAAATTAGAAAAACGTTTTGGTGCATTAAAAGAACAAAAAGAAAAGGTTAAAGAAACAGACATGAGTCCATTCAGTATTTATAAAGGAGGTACTATGCTACAATTAGAAGGTTCATATAAATTTAAAATGATGTTGTGCGCATTTACACCATTTTTATTAATAAATGGTATCAAAATTCTTATTGTTCTTTTTGGTTTTCCAACAGTAGATGTAGATGCGTTATCTACTAGTGAAATCTTAAATGATATGGCTCAGATGTTTAATGCCCCCACTTGGGCAGTTTTAGATATAATCGATGCGATAACTATTGCAACTTGGGTACCGCTTTTAATGACACTTGCTATAAGAGAATTAAGTAATTCTTCTACTACACGAGTGCTTATCCCTACTATTATCATCGGTGTTGTAGTTGCGATTTTATTCTATTTTCTACGCCCAACATTATTTGGTTAAATTTAATAGCTCCAAATCCAAAAATTATTTAAAATTCTGATTTTATTAATAAATTAAGTGGAACATGGTAGAAGATAATAATATTTATCTAGATGATGATTCAAAAATTGAATCTGAAATATTTGCCTTAGTTAAATCTATAACCAGCCTAAACATTAAATATCAAAAAGGCATTGTTAATGAAAATTTCTTTAGAAAAGCTTTAAAAAGCACCATGAATAATCTTTTAAAGTTAAATTTTGTGTTAAAAGAAAATAACCTACAGATGGCTGACCTTTTAAAGAAAATGGACTTCTCTCAAGAATATAACGCTGTAATAGAACTCATAAATCGGGTTTCTTCCCTTGATTTACCAGATAATGACATTGCTATAAAAAATCTCACTTTTTTGGAATTACCCGGTATTACATCAGAAATTACCTCTTCTTTTATAACTCTTATGGATGCCTTAACTTTAGATGGATTAGTAAAGAAAGATTTAATCTTTAATTTATTTAATGAATTAAATCAAAATCTAGGTAATTTTCCGGGATTAGATGATATTTTATTTAAGATTAAATCAATTAACAAAAATGCTGTAAATCATTTTGATAAACTTATTTCAGATGCAAAATTGAAAGAAGAATTAATAGATGATTTATATCAAGTATTTAAAGAATTTCAAAATAAATTACATCTAACACCTTAAATAAAATAATAAAATTAATATTTTTTCAGTTATTAAAAACCATAGTAAGGTAATATTAATCTTAGAAATAAAAAAAAAAGGTAATGAAAAATTCCACGTCCCGGCTTACGATCTAAAGCTCAAGCAAGGAAAAAATTGAGTACACCAGGAAATAAAAATGTTACTCATTATTGGAGGAGAAAACCCAAAAGAGCAAATTGCGTAATTTGTAAAAGACCACTTCAGTCTGTTCCAAGATTGCGTCCATCTAAAATGGTTAAAACGCAAAAAACTGCTAGAAGGGCA
>JABXKB010000084.1 GCA_013375485.1 Promethearchaeota archaeon
GCTTGCATTCCAGGAGCCCATTGTCTTTTTACGATATCTTTGGTCATATAGAACCATTTTAACATCGATAAATTACTATTAGTAGTGCCTGATGTATGACAGAAAACTAAAGAATCAGAATCATGAGTTTTACCTAAAAAATCTTCTAAATCTATTGAAAAACTTCTGGAATCCGTAGTTTCAACTTTTATCCTTTTTAAAATATCTTCAAAAGAAGAAAGTCCAGAAAGTTTCAATGATAATTCTTCATACTCTTCTTTAGAACGAATATCAAGCCAATCTTGCCAATTTATAGATCTAATATTCGAAAAAGAAGCATTGAATGCTTCTTGAACTTTTCTATCAAAATCGTATGAGTCCAAAATATTCTCCAATATAGTAATCTGTATTATAATTAATATAACAATTGTGAATATAATTAATTCTAAAATCTAATAGAATTAATAAAAATAAAAAAAAAAATTGTTTTTTTTACATTTAAATTAGAGAATATTAAAAAATTCCATATAATCCACTCTCAGAATCTTGAAAAATCGGTAAGTGTGGGGGTAAATAGGTAAATAATATCAGTGATAATCCCAACCCTATAACTATTATCCATGAAACAACGTTTATCCATTTTTGAAGTTTTTTTAAAGTGATAATCTTATAGCTAACCAATTGACCAATAATAACCCCTATAAAAAAACTTAATATATCTATAATAAGAATTTCAATACCAAGAATTGCTGTATATGAGTAAAATACAATCAGTATGGTACCAATACTTATTAACGCGGCACTAGCTTTTCCAATTATAAAATTCTTTATATCTGTTTTTATATAATTATACTCAATAAAAGAAAATATTATCAAAGGCCAGTATGGGAGTTTTAAATGTTCCCAAACACTTTCATTAACAGCAGTAATTGCACCAATAGGAGGCCAAGAATAAAGCCATTCAAATAAGAAATGGAATAATGTTCCAAGGATAATGACGAAGATAATACCAATAACTTCCCATTGTAATATTTTGTTCTTCATTTAGTTCACCTTTAATTCTTTAAGGATATAATATTATTAATTTCTATCCAATAAAGAAAAGAAATTAAAATCCTTTTATCCTGAGATTATAAACAGAATAGGCTAAAAAACAATTTTGCCTATAATTTATAAAGAGTTTCAATATCTTAATTCACTTTAATTAGATCTTATATAGATTATATTATAATTTTTTAATTTAGTTAGGATATCCATATACAATATAGATATTCATTATAAAAGGAAAATGACGAGAACTTTATGGAGTCAATTTATGCAACCCTTGAGAAAATATTTTTTCCTTATACCATTTTACTTGTGTTTGAAGTACTTCTTCTAGACTAGTACGAGGTTTATAGCTTAAAATACACTTAGCTTTATTAATATTAGCACGCGTATGTAATTGATCCCCTGGTCGTTTGGGTTTTATATCAAAAATAGCTTTTTTATCCATAATTTTTTCAACAATGGCAATACCATCTTTGGTGGAAATTTCTTTATCAGAACCAATGTTGAAAATCTCGCCGATTGCTTTTTCAGGGTGTTCAAAAACTAATAAAAAGCCATTTATAATATCAGTAATAGCTGTATAGCTGCGTGAGTGATTTAGACTATCCTCAAATAATGGAAAATCTTCATCTATAAGAATGGAACGAATTAATTTCGTATATAATTTTTCTGGTCTTTCACGTGGACCAAGAACTGAGAAGATTCGTAAAGAACAGGATGGTAATCCTTTTTCTCTGTGATAGGCTAAGACTAATTGTTCAGCTGCTAGTTTAGTCACTCCATAGTAAGAAGTAGGTTTCGGAGCACTTTCTTCAGAATCGTAAGCAAATTTACCATAGATAGAAGACGTCGCAATATTGACAAAGCATTTTAAATTGGATAAACTTTTCACAGCTTCCAGCAAGTAATAAGTTGCATTTAAATTATTACGGACATATTTTTCATAGGGAATTGTAGTGGAAATACCAGGTTGTGCAGCTAAATGATAGATAAACTCAACATCTTCAACAATTTTGGACAAATCATCAGTAACTAAATCTGCTTCAAAAATCTGGACTCCTTTTGAAGTAATCTCTTTCGCATTAAGCCGCTTCAATTCGGGAGAGTAATATGAATCAAAATTGTCAATTCCTATAACATTATGTCCCATTTCCACGAGTTTTTCAGATAAATGGGAACCTATGAAACCAGCAGCGCCAGTAATAAGAACTTTCATAATTCATTCCTTTAATTTCAATTGTGCTATAAATTTAATTTTTAATAATATAAGGAAAATCAAAAAGATAATGTGATATATTTTTTATTTAAAACTTTAAATTTATCAAATAATATTTATAATTCTTTCTTGAATTAATCGACTATTATAAATTTTTCATATCAATTAAAACATGAAAGCTGCTGTATTTGATGGAAAAGAAATAACAATTAAAACAATATCCGATCCAAAAATAAAAGATTCTCAAGTTTTAGTTCATATTAAAGCGGTGGGAATTTGTGGAACAGATCTAGCTATAGTAAATGGAGATCTCCCAACTGTTACCCCAATTATTCTTGGCCATGAATTTGTTGGAGAAGTTATAAAAATAGGTAAAAATGTAGACCAATCTTGGTTAAATAAAAGAGTCACTTCAGAAATTAATAGCAATATTGATTTTGATTGTTATTATTGTAAACAAGGGTTATTTACTCAATGTATTTCTCGTAAAGCTATTGGTATTGATATTAATGGTACATTTGCAGAATACATTGCCTTAGAATCATATTTACTACACAAAATTCCTGATTCTATTCCAGATGATGATGCTACATTTATTGAACCTCTTGCTGCTGCTTATCAAACGTTTGAAATGATGCCACTTGATCAAAATGATAAAATAATGGCTATATTTGGTCTTGGGAAGTTGGGGCTATTAATTACACAAGTAGCTCTTTTAAGAGGTTTGATTTTAATCACAGTTGATGGTTCAAATAAAAAACTTAATTTAGCTAAAAAATTTGGTGCTCATCATATAATCAATAGATTGAACTGTAAAGATATACCTAACAAGATTAAAGATCTTACTAATGGATTAGGTGCTGATATTATAGTTGATACAACTGGAAATCCTGATGCTCTCAGAGAAATTATTGCTTCTTGCAGAACTCGAGGGAAAATTCATATAAAAAGTACCCATGGAATTGAGACACCTATTAATCTTACTGATGTTGTAGTACGAGAATTGACCATTTATAGTAGTAGATGTGGTTCATTTGAAAAAGCTATAGAGGGAATAGAATCGGGAGAAGTAAAAGTTGGTGAATTAATTTCTAATAAATTTCAATTGAGTGATATAAAAAAAGCTTTTAAGTCGTATAAATTAAGCCGAGATCATATTAAGACAATTATTCAAATGTAAATCTTTTTTATTCAGTAAAGTTCAAGTATCAATTAACTATTAAATTTTAAAACATTGAATTTTTTAGAAAAATTATCTTAATTACTAAATATAAATCAAAATTAAAAATTAAATACAATGGAAAAAGGAGAGCAACAATCAGTAGAGAGTGTTTCAGAAGAAGAAGTTCCTCGAGAAGAAATCAAATTTCAATATTTTTGGTATTTAATTGTATTTTTTAGTATTTACTTAATCTCATTGGTTGTACCCGCAATTATTTTCATGACTTATGTAATCTTATTTTTTGTACCACAATTTTTAGAAATTACAGATTTTTTTGCTCTTTTTACTGAAATTGACTCAGTTATAGCATTAATTACAATGCCATTCGTTATTATAGGTTGTTATCTTATTCGATTGTTTTTAATTGGTTTAGTCACCCGTTGGTTATGGAGTTTAAGTGAAAAAAAATCACCTAGTAAAAACGGGATAATACCAAGAAATTTCTCAAGTAAAGCATTGAATTATTATCATATTAGAAGTTTTATGATCAAGTACGGAAAGAATGCTTTCTCAAAGGGAGTTTTTGCTTGGCTCAGTAATTGGTTTTTTAACTTTGTGAAGTCAAATAAAATCGGAAAAGGTACAACCTTAGAAGAAAGTATAATGAATGATAAATTTGCAATTATAGGAAACAATTGTTATTTTGGTGTCAACTCAGCATTAGCTAGTCATTTGGTAGATGGAACTTTTGGAAATATTAATTACTTTCAAATAAAGATAGGAGATAATGTTACTAGTGCCGCAACAAATCTAATTGCCGCAGGATCAGAAGTACACGATAATTCTTATTTACTTCCTTTAGCTTCAACCCCAAAACATAGTGTAATAAAAGGAAATAATTATTATTGGGGATTACCGCTGAGAAAGATTTTTCGAAAAAAGATAATGAACTATTTAGGCTTAACTCCAAAAGATTTGGAGATAAATGAGAATATTGAAGGTTATAGAGATATAAAATTACTAAAAAAATTAAAAACTGAAATAAATACAATACAAACTGTTGATAAACTCAAAAAAGAAAATTTTCAAGAGGACGATTTTGATGTAAATAGTTTAACAGCAAATGATTTAAAAATTGATTTTACTACAAGTAGTGCCATTTCAAGAATTAATATTAAATTTTTAGCTGTATATTTACCAATTTTTTGGCTCTCTGGAATGATAGTCACTATAGTCTTCTATACCTTCACATCTTATATCCATAACTGGATTTTAATGGCTTTTTTTCTTCCAGCAATGGTTGTTATCATGTGGTTTGTTTTTATTATTGGCTGTTTCTTTTTTAGTAAATTATTTTTACTGTTAATAAATTTAATCCATAAACCAAAAGAAGGAATATTCAAAGCAGAAATAGGAAATACTGATTTTGAATTTTGGTGTTTACGTACTGAATTAAAGAAAATCGTTTTGTGGCTCATGCGTAATTGGCCTCTACCTTGGATGGACATTTTGGCTTTCAAATGGTTTGGAATAAGGATGACTTTATCTAGTTCGTTGTATGATTCTTGGTGTGATAGCGAATTTATTACATTTGGCCGAAGAGTATTAGTTGGTCAAGGGGCAACTATTAATTCCTCTATGGTGTTGGGAAAATACTTGATTATAAAAAGAGTAATATGTGGTGATTATTCTCTGATTGGTGGACATACCACTATCGCGCCCGGTAGTGTCATTGGAAAAGATACGTTTGTTAGTGCGATTTCAAATACTGTTTATAATCAGATTCTTGAACCCGGGTGGATCTATCTAGGAATTCCTGTAATTAAAATGAAGAAAAATAAATATGCTCGAGAAAGAAGAGATATAATCATGAGAAGAGACGTTGATGAAGAAAAGAAATTTGAGATTGAACATAAATCGAATCTTGAGGAAGACAAAAAAGATATTGTTTAAAAAATCACTAATTTTTTAATTTATTTTCATATTTAATTGCTTCTCTAAAAAAATCTTTAAATTTTGACAGGCATTTTTTAAATCTTGTATATTTATGTAGAATAGATTAGTTCTAGGGCAATCTTCATCAGGTATGCATTTTTTTTTGTTAATATCATAAATTAAAGGATAGAATCTACACCCTTGAGGTCGAAACTCATAAATTTTACATTTCTTAGAGAAGAGATCTAAAAATTTACAATGTCCTTCAATATTTTTTAATTGGAAATGCTTATTATTATTTTTAAAAACAAAATCACCTTCTCCTATATTATCATTTAAGTTTTTATTTATTAATTCGATATCTTCAGAAGAAAGAATCATTTCTGTTTCTAAACAACATTTTCCACAATTTTCGCATTTGTTTTTCATAGTAAATCTTTATATATGCTTAAGACTCATAAATTTAAAAGGAAAAGAATATCTATTAAAATATAATAAGAATCAATTGCTTTTTAATGAAGTAAAAGTTTCAAAAACGTAAGTAGAATTTAAAATCAAAGTTTTTGATGGTAGAAATGAATAACGAAGACAGTGAAATTGAACCTCCCGATTCTGACGAATTGAATAATGAAATCATAAAAGAGGATGTAAGTCTTCAATTTCATCTTTATATCGTTATTTTTTTTTTAATTTACTATATATCATGGGTGATCCCTGGATTTGTTTTTTTGTTATACTTCTTCTTTCCCTTTCGAATATACTTTTTAGAAAATCTTGGATTTATATCAATTTTTACTGATTTTAAATCACTAATATCCCTTTTATTTATGCCATTAGTTATTATAGGTTGCTATTTACTTCACTTATTTCTAATAGGGTTAATCACAAGATTTATATGGAGGATTACTGAAAGAATATCACCATCGAAATCAGGTATTATTCCACGAAATATAAGAAGTAGAACAGCAAATTATTACCATATCAGAAGTTTTATGATAAAATACGGAAAAAACACATTTAATAAAGGTATTTTTCCATGGTTATCTAATTGGTTTTATAATTTTGTTGGTTCAAACAAAATTGGTAAGGGTACAACCTTTGAGGAGTCTGTGGGTATGGATAAATTTATAGATATAGGTGAAAATTGTTATATTGGTGTAAATACTACCTTAGCGAGCCATCTCATTCAAGGGATTTTCGGTAATATCTCCTATTTTGAAATTAAAGTTGGTAATAATGTAACATCTGCTGCCTTAGGTAATGTTGGTCCAGGAAGTGAGGTTTTTGAAGATACATATTTATTACCTCTAGCTTCTACACCGAAACATAGTATATTAAAGGGAGGAAAAAACTTTTATTTTGGAATGCCAATGAGAAGAATCTTTAGAAAAAAAATTATGGAGTACTTAGGTGTTAAGCCAGAGGATCTAGAAAAGAATGCTAATATTGAAGGGTATAAAGATAAAAAATTATTAAAACAATTGAAAGAGAAAGAAATTATAATAGAGAGAACAGATGAGATTCCTAATAACATACAAATATTGGATGATCTACAAGAAGAAAAAATAGATAAAGATGCCCTTACAAGAGAAGATTTGGCGATTGATTTCACTACGAGCTCTGCGATAAGTAGAGTAAATGTAAAGTTTTTATTAGTCTATATACCGATATTTTGGATTTCAGGTTTAATTATTACAATAATATGGTATTGGTTTTCAGAAGATATAATAACGGGAAATTCAATAAGATTTCATTTACCGTTTTTTCTTTTTTTTCCGATCGTATTAATTGGGTTACTTTACATCTTTATACTGGCATGTATTCTTTTCAGTAAATTACTTTTAATTTTTGTAAATTTAATTCATAAGCCCAAAGAGGGAGTTTTTATAGCCAAAATAGGAGATACAGATTTTGAATTCTGGATGTTAAGAACTCAAATAAAGAAAATTTCTTTATGGCTTTTACGGAATTCACCATTTCCATGGACGGATGCAATAGCTTTTAAGCAGTTAGGTGTTAAAATGGATTTTTCAAGCCATTTAGCTGATACGTGGTGTGACTCTGAATTTATTAAATTAGGTCGTAAAGTTATGATCGGACAGGGAGCAACTATAATGTCTTCAATGGTTGTTGGAAAATATTTATTAATTAAGAATGTTTTTTTTGACGACTATGTTATGGTTGGAGGACAGACTTCAATTGCTCCAGGTACTATTATAAAAAAAGAATCTGTAATTGGAGCGATTAGTTCAACCACCTATGATCAAGTTTTAAAGCCTGGCTGGATTTACTTTGGTATACCTGCTAGAGAATTGAAAGAAAATAAGTACGCTGAAGAGAGAAGAGATATTCTCATTAAACGTCAAGTGGATGAGGCAAAAAAATTCGAAGTAATCTATGAAGTTAATATTGATGAAGATAAAAAAAAATTAATAAAAACTGAAAAAGAGATGAAAGAAGCATGAGTGTTCCAAATACGATGAGAGTTGGTCCCTTCTGCAGTACAGTTCTTGTGAAAAAGAGGTATCTTATCTTTTATATTTTTCTTATTTGGATAAGTTTAATTCCAATACTCTTGGAATTTTGGGTATATTGGCGATTTTTATGGAATTATGCAAGACCCATTCACTTTTATACATTTCTACCACTTTTGGTTTTTCTGATGTACATAACTCTTGTTTTTTCATCAATTATTTTCGCAAAAATCTTATTGCTTATTGTTAATGCGATCCATAAGCCTCGAGAAGGAGTTTTCCTAAGGATTCCAGAAGATAGAGATTATCGATACTGGAGTTTGCGAAATACTATAAAAAAATGGCCAATCTGGCTTGCTCATAGATTCCCTTTCCCTGGATTTTTAGATAATGTCTGTTTTAAAATGTTTGGAGTAAAAACTAAAATCTCGAATTCCTTATTTGAAGGATGGGTTGATACAGAATTTATTGATTTTGGTAAAGATGTAGTTGTTGGACAAGGTGCAATCATCCAATCTGCTGTAATTATAGGTAATATGTTGATAATACGGAAAACTATAATCGAAGATGAGGTGAGGATTGGTTCACACGCAATAGTTATGCCGGGCACTCACATCGGACATAATTGTATTTTAGCAGCTAATTCTGTAACGACAGTTGGACAAGTATTAGAAAAAGGTTATATATATGTAGGGATCCCTGCTAAAAAATTCAAAAGGAACTTTTTCTTTGAAGACGGATTGGAAGACAAAATTGGTCATGTTGAAAATATTGAGGAATTGAGAGAGAAGTATGAACATATTTATGTTAAACGAAAAGATGAGCTTACTCGTAAGGATCGTAGGGAACTAAAGAGAGAAAAGAAAGAAGTGGAAAAGAAGAGGTTTGATCTTGAAATGAAGGAGTGGGAAGAAGTTGATGATGGTTTCAATATATAACAGATTTCTTATAACGTAATTAATTTAATAGTTTTATCTAACTCAATTTGATTTCCCGTGATTTTAGTATTAAATTTTGTGCTTCTTTAGTTTGAGTTTCGAATTTTCAATAAAGTTATTAAATTCTTGTTCAATACACATGGAGAATCTAGAAGCATTATTTATTTTAGGATTCCACTTTATAAAAGTACCTTTTATCCTTACCAGAAAGAGTAAAAAGAATTGCTATAAAGATAATAAAAAAATCTGAGTATATTTATATTATTTATTATAATATTATTTAGTATATTCCAAAAATAGCACTTTATAGAACAAGCCTTTAATCTAAGCTTAAAACTATGAATAAACTAAATTAATTTTTATCAATTCATTCATTTCATTAACAATTATGAGAAAATGGAAGAATTGTTGGAGTTTATGACGTGAGGTGGAGATAATAAGATGAGCGAACAGAAATTAAAAAGAAAACCTCAAGAATTAATTCTTGCAAAACAACTCATTGACGGATATAAGTTTGATGAAGCGGACCAATTAATTAGGAGCTTCGAGGAAAAAGGAGGACACACTCTTCACGATAATGTTTTATGTCATCTCCTCAAGTGTGAACTCTTATATTATCGAGGTTTACAACAAGGGCAATATGAAGATGTTGTCAAGCTTGCCGAACAAACGTATAAAGAGAGTTTAGGATTAGGAAATAACCTCCTATCAGTTGATATCTTACTAATAATGGCTCATGCTCTACTCTTTTCACAAAAATTAGATGAAGCAGTTAATATAATTAGGCAGGGAGAAGAACTGCTAAAATCCTTATCACAAGAATTACCAGCAGATTACAAGCATAGAGAGGCTCATTTAGCTTTTATTAAAGGATGGTATTATATGCAAATAATGAATGCAGATCGGGCATTAAAGCATTCTGAGCACAGTTTAGCATTGCTAGAAGAACTTGATGTTAAACAGGAAATTGATTTTTCTCTTTCAGTCTTTTCTCTTTCAGTTTATTCCCTTAATACAATTACCAGGGTATATATTTATTTAAAAGGCGATTATGACCGTGCTTTAATATATAACGAGAAAGCTTTAACCAATGCCGAGGAAAGTGGCAACAAATGGCTAATCGGATGGATGAATATGGGTATGGGAGTAATATATGGTTTTAAAGGGGAAATAGATCGGAGTATTAAATATTATGAACAGAGCTTGACAATTTACAATGAAATTAACTTTAAAACGCCTGCATGTTTTACTATTGCTTATTTAATTCAAACTTTAATTGATAAGGGTGAACTTGAACGAACGCAACAATTGCTCCACCAGCTTGAGCAATTGAACAATCAACAAAAAAGCAAACTAGTTAACTTATATTATCTATTAAATAAAGCTTTATTGTTGAAAACTAGTCCCCGAGCCCGCAATCGGAGTAAAGCTGAAGAAATTTTAAAACAAATCCTCAAAGATGAGGATTCAGATTTTGAACTTATTTTAAAAGCACTGACTAACTTATGTGAATTACTCTTAACTGAGTTACGCATGACTAACGATTTAGAAGTGTTGGAAGAGATCAACCCTCTTATTGCTCGATTATTAGATACTGCCGAAAAATCGTACTCATACTCAATCCTATGCGAAACTTACCTGTTGCAAGCTAAACTCTCACTATTAACCTTTAAGATAAAGAAGGCTAAGCGATTTTTAACCCAAGCTCAACAAATAGCTGAAAGGTTTGGTCTTAATCTGTTAGCCAGGAAAATCTCGAACGAACATGATAAATTGCTAAAACAGTTAAGTATGTGGGAGAACTTAAAAGAATCAAAAGCATCTTTAAATGAACGAATGGAATTAGCCCGTTTAAATGAGCAAATGGAGAATATGACACGAAAACGAGCAATAGAGGTTCCCGAACTTTCAGATGAAGACCCTGTGCTACTTTTAGTGGTCTCAGAGGGGGGAAGACCTATATTCTCTCAATCATTTGTAGAGGATCAAGCTTTTGAAGACCATCTTTTCGGAGGATTTTTTACTGCAATTAATTCTTTTATTAGCGAAAAATTCTCTGAAGGGCTCGATCGTGCGATTTTTGGTGAACATACACTCCTCATGAATTCTGTATCCCCCTTTTTGATATGTTATGTATACAAGGGTCAATCCTATTCTGCTCAACAAAGAGTTAAATATTTTATTGATAAAATACAGAATGATGAACCAGTTTGGCAAACTTTTAATAAGTTTAATCAAGTTAACAGGGAGATTCAATTAAAGGATATCCCTTCCCTTGAACCATTGATAAATGAAATCTTTATCCGTAAAACAATTCATTTAAACGGATTAGTGTAAAACAATTTTATTAATTGAATTAAAGCAAAACAGGGAATTATACCATCTAAATAATTAATTTATATACCTAATTATCGTTAAATATATTATTTTACATAAAAAAATATTTTCTACTATGAAATTCAAATTACAGGAAATAAGAAATAGAGAGACTTCAATAAAATACTGCCTAGAGAATTGAAGAGTCTGAGCATATTTATATTATTGATAATAATAATATCTATTATATCAGAAAAAATGTATTCCAAAAAAGCACTTTAAATTACCTTTCCTATCATTAAAAATTATTAGAAAAAGTGAGAAAGGATGCAAATTATTGTATGAGACCGATGTACTAAATGAATGACCAAAAAGTAAAAGAAAAACCTAAAGAATTAATTCTCGCAAAACGACTCATTGATGAATGTAAGCTTGATGAAGCGGACCAATTAATTAAGAATTTCGAGGAAAAGGGAGGACACACTCTTCATGATATAGTTTTATGTCATCTCCTCAAGTGTGAGCTCTTATATTGGCAAGGTTTATATAAAGATGTTGTCAAGCTTGCCGAAAAAACATATAAAGAGAGTTTAG
The DNA here is from genome assembly GCA_013375485.1 of Promethearchaeota archaeon. Lineage (GTDB taxonomy): Archaea > Asgardarchaeota > Lokiarchaeia > Sigyniarchaeales > SOKP01 > Loki-b32. The sequence goes on from JABXKB010000084.1 coordinate 11,665, forward strand.
AATTAGGAAAAAACCTTCTATCAGTTGATATCTTACTAATAATGGCTAATGCATTAGTATGGCTTGCTCAATTGGATAAACTTCACGATGTAATTAAGCAGGGAGAAGAACTGCTAAAAATCTTAACACAAGAATTCCCAGCAGACTACAAGCAAAGAGAAGCTTATATAGCTTTTCTTAAAGGATGGTTTTTCTTAAGTAAAGGGGATGCAGATCTGGCATTAAAGCAGTTTGAGCTCAGTTTATCATTGCGAGAAGAACTTGGTGCTAAACCGGAAATTACCTTTTCTCTTGTAGGAATTGCTTGGGTATTTATGTTTTTAAATGTCAATTTTGACCGTGCTTTAAAATTCTTGGAGCGAGGTATGACTATTGCAGAAGAAAGTGGTAATAAATGGTGTATAGGATATGTTCTAAATGGCATGGGCTTTTTACATGGGAGTAAAGGTGAATTGGATCGTAGTATTATGCTTCATGAGCGGAGCTTGACAATTTTCAACGATCTTAACAATAAATATATGGTAGCATGGATTCTTAACCTTCTGGGGGGACGCTATAATATGAGAGGAGAATTAGATCGTAGTATTAGATTTTATGAGCAAAGCATGGCGCTTTACAAGGAACTTAACAATAAAGCGAGAATGGCTGGTGTTTTTAACAATTTATCTTACGGTTATAAAATGAGAGGAGAATTGGATCGTGCTTTAGAGTGCATAGAACAAGCTTTGGCACTACATCAAGAAATGGGAAATTCAAGATACATAGCTGGCTTACACGACTTTTTAATTCAAATATTAATTGATAGGGGCGATCTTGAACGAGCACGGATTTCTCTTCGTGATTTCGAGCAATTGAACAATCAATTAAAAGATAAACAAATAAATTTAATTTATCTTTTTGATAAAGCTTTACTCTTGAAAACTAGCCATCGAGCCCGCAATAGAGCTAAAGCTGAAGAAATATTAGAACAACTCCTCGAAGAGGAGGATTTAGCTTATGAAATTAAGATTGGAGCATTACTTAACTTATGTGAATTGCTCTTAACTGAATTACGCATAACCAACGATTTGGAAGTGCTGGATGAGTTAAATCAGTTTATTGTTCGACTATTAGATATTGCTGAAAAATCGCATTCATACTCGATTCTGTGCGAATCTCTTTTGATACAAGCAAAATTAGCATTAATCTCATTGAATCTAGAAAAAGCTCAAAAATTATTAACTCAAGGACAGAAAATTGCTGAAAAATATGGATTTTCCCCATTAGCTAGGAAAATTTCGAACGAACATGATAAATTACTAAAACAATTAAGCATGTGGGAGAACTTAAAAGAATCAGAAGCATCTTTAAATGAACGTATAGAATTAGCCCGTTTAAATGAGCAAATGGAGAATATGATACGAAAACGAGCAATAGAGGTTCCCGAACTTTCAGATGAAGAGCCTGTATTTATTTTAATTGTTTCAGAGGGAGGAAGACCGATATTCTCTCAGTCATTCATAGAAGACCAATCTTTTGAAGATCATCTTTTTGGAGGTTTTTTTACTGCAATCAATTCTTTTATTAGCGAAAAGTTCTCTGAAGGGCTTGATCGGGCGACTTTTGGGGAACATACACTCCTTATGAACTCAGTTTCACCCTTCTTAATGTGTTATGTGTTTAAAGGTCAATCTTATTCGGCTCAAATCCGGATTAGATATTTTATTGATAAAATAAAACATGATGAGCCAGTTTGGCAAACATTTAAGAAATTTCACCAAGTAAACAAGGAAGTTCAATTGAAAGATATCCCCTCCCTTGAACCATTGATAAATGAAATCTTTATCCGTAAAACAATTCATTTAAACGGATTAGTGTAAAACAATATTATTAATTGAATAAAAGCAAAACAGAGATTCGATTATGGGGCTGAAGAATGGGACAATTTTGACGATGGTTTTAATATATAACAGAAATATTATGATCTAATTACATTAGTATCTATATTTTATATTAAAATAAAATACATTCTTCTATTGTTTTTTCCTTTATTAACTGTTTTAGTTATCTCAATTTTGCCGATTTCTTTTAGATGATTGATATGAGTACCACCATCTACTTGTTCGTCGATATCTCCTATTCTAACTATGCGAAATTCTTTGATATTCTTGGGTAATCCTACAGCTAAGCGTGCTAATTCTGGTTTTTCTAAAACTTCATCTCTCGTCATGTAATCAATTGTTATTGGTAAATCTTGGTCTATAAATTTATTTGCTTCCTCCACAAAAGCTCGCAATTTTTCAGGAGAATAATCTTGCATTGAGAAATCCATTCTCGTTTTATCTAATTCGATTTGATTTCCCGTAATTTTAGCATCAGCTCTCTTATAGAGGATATTACTAATTAGATGAGAAGCCGTGTGATGTCGCATAAAAGTGTATCTTCTTTCCCAATCAATTTCACAACTAACTTCATCGCCTTCCTTTAACCCTGGTTTATCTACCTCATGACTAATTTTACCAGAGAATTTACCAACATACACAACCTTAAATTTTTGATCATCTTTTATTATGAATCCCTCATCCCAAGGTTGACCGCCACCTTTGGGATAAAAGGCAGTTCTATCAAGGACTAAGTATTTATTATCTTTTATACTAACAATTTTAGCTTTCCAAGCTTTTAAATAAGAATCATTCATATATAAAGCTTCAGTCATATAAAATATAAACAAATAAAAGGTTATTAAAGTATCTTTATAACTAACAATAGAACATTAGTAATTCTGATTAAATCTTTTAAAAGAAATTATTATACAAATTTGAAAAACCCTCCAAAATTCTTATATATGAACAGAAAACATTATTTAAACAAGAAAATAATTATTTATAATCATAATTTTTCTATTTATTTAGGATTAAAATGTCAAAAAAAGATACGATAATTTCCGAATTAAACAACCTTCCAGAGAATTTAATAGAGGATATTCTAGATTATATAAACTTCCTTAAGAGTAAAAGCCTAAAAGAGAAAACCGAATTAACTTTAATGAGTGAATCAAGTTTAAGAAAGGATTGGCTAAAACCCGAGGAAGATAAGGCATGGCAAGATTTATAAAGGGAGATGTAGTCATAGTTCCCTTTCCATTTTCCGATCTCACTAAATCAAAACGTCGCCCCGCTTTAGTAATTTCTAATTTAAAAGGTGATGATATAATTTTATGCCAAATTACTAGCCAAAATATTTTTGATAAGTATTCCATATCACTAAAAAATGAAGATTTTCAAGACGGTTCCTTAAAAAGACCAAGTAATATAAGACCTAACCGTATTTTTACAGCTGATATTCATATTATACTTTATAAAGCAGGAACTATTAAAAATGAGAAGATTGAAGAAGTTATAAATAAAATAATCGTAATTATTAAATCCTAATTATCTCAAGGTTAACCTTCCCGCTTGATACAAAACGGTTTTATCAAGGACAAAATACTTCCCATCTTTAACACTGTTGACATTAACATTCCAGCTTTTAAGATAGGAATCATCCATGTATAATGTTCTTACCATAAAAAGTATAAAAGTATGCAAAATTAAAATTTTAACTTTTAATCATTTTCATG
>JABXKB010000381.1 GCA_013375485.1 Promethearchaeota archaeon
TGAGTAAAATTATTGAGTTTTGAGCCGCTTGAAGGATAGATAAAGGGTTTTTTGACCTTTGTAGATTATCGTTTCGATTTGACATTTTAATTCTTAAATTAATAAAATTATTATTATATTTATTGAAAAGATAATTTAAAGATATGAATTTTTTAAATTAAAACCTTACGACATAAAAAAGCAAGAAAAAATTCGTTAGGGTATCATCTTGGAAGAATCCCTTAAAAATTATGATAGAAAGAAAAAGATAATCGATAAATACAACTCAACATCATTTTTCTATGATAAAAGGTACAGAGCAATACAATCAGAAAAATATGAAATTGTCTTTAATAATTACAGAGTAAATGGTGAAATCATTTTAGATATGGGTTGTGGTACTGGTTTACTTTTTGAATATATATTAAAGTTGATTTTAGATAAGGAAGATATAAGATGCAATTATGTGGCATTAGATATTTCTTGGAACATGCTATTAGAATTTAAATCAAAAGCTATTAATTTGAAAAAGAGAAAAAATTCATTAAATTTAATTTTATCCGATATTGAATGTTTACCTTTTAGAGAAAATACCTTTTATTCCATTTTCTCACTTACATCCTTCCAAAATTTGCCTAATATTAAAAATGGAATTGAGGAATTATATAGGGTATGTAAAAATGATGCAGATTTCAAATTTTCAATATTGAAGAAAAATTTAGAAATAGAAAAACTGTTAGAAATATTAAAAACGAAAATTGAAGATTTGAATCTCACAAAGAAAGAAAGTTTAGAAGATATAGTGATTCAAGGAAAAGTATCGAAGGTACAAACATTCTAAATTCATTTTTTATAAAATGAATTAAGAATCTCATCTACATTACTTTCAATTTTAAATTTTTTTCTAAAAAAAGTGCATAAATTGTTGATGTCTCTTTCTAATAGTGAAGCAGCGTTAGGATGGTCAACTGGAACCCACTGTAACCAATCAATTATGAGTATGTTTCCCTTCTGATCTAGAACGATGTTAAATTCCCCTAAATCACCATGTATCATTTTAACTTTTGTATAGATTATTCTCAGCTGTGTAATGATTCTATTAAAAATTTTAACAGGTTTGTTAATACTTTTATAATAAACTAATTCTTTACCTCTCAAATATGACATTATGATTATATGTCTGTTATAAGCTATTGGTTTTGGTGTATTCAATTTAAGTGTATAGATTTTTTCAAGAGCCTCGTATTCTTTTTTTGCAGCAAGTCTGTTTATATAAAGCCAGGATAGATGACCTCGCTCTCCAATAATATCTCTTAATTGTTTTATTTTTTTAAAACTAGTTCTCCCTATTCGGTAAATTTTAGCAGCATAAATATCTCCATCATCATTCATACAGCTATATACGTCTGATTCTTTACCTTTACCTATTAAAGGTCCCAACTGACTAATAACGTTTTGTTCAACTAATGTATGCAAAGCAAGGAGATCGTATGCTTTAGAATTCAGAGTGTATGCAACTTCATGCTTAGAAGCATCTCTAATTATTAAATCAAGCTTATGAACCTTTTTTAGACGAAATAGTGTTTCTTCCATCTTGTACCTGGAATAAAATTTGATGTTACTCACTGTGACATACTCTGATCTTTTCATCCCAATTTCAATTGCCATTAGTATTCTGAGATCTTCCTTTTCCAGTTTAGTAAGAAGATTTGCTACTTTCACATTTTTTTCAACTAAAAAATGAATTTTCGATATGTTTTGAAAAAAGACATTAATTTATATATATTTGGTATTTCAAAAATCAGTATTGTCATTAAAATTATCAGTAAAAAGAGGAGTATATCTTTCTGTAATATGAAGTAACTAGTTAAAGTTGAACCCTCTTGAAATAAAAACAAAAAAATCCCTTGGTTTAAATATATTAGTAATCCAATTGAGATGATGAAACCGTTTAATGAAAATATTATAACTTGATTTTCATATTCAATTATTCCAATTATTATGTTTATGGAAAAAAAGATTAAGGTGATTAAAGTGAGTAACTTTGAAGTATCGATCCAAAAATTGTATGTTGTGCTATTTACTTCATAGTTTCCATTAGAAATTGACCAGACTAAGGATGAGCTTAAATACACAAACAATAGGATTGGTAATATGATAGTAATTATTATTGAAATACTATAAATCCGAATAGTTGTAAATCTACTAAATTTTAATATCTTCTCATTTCCCATTTTCATTGATTCTAACAATGAATTAAACTTGTTTTGAATGTCAATAGGAAAATTTTTCTTTGCCATGACAACTTGGAGGTTTAAATTGGAAAAACTAGAAATTAATTCCTTAATCTGCTTGTATCCTTTCCTAAATTTTTCTTTATTGCTTTTTGGACCACTCCATAAATAGATAATTTCTTTTTCTTCATAAAGAATTGCACAAATATCATGTGGAAACAAACGATGTTCTTCTTCTAACCAATGAGATTTATTCTCATCAAATATAAAGGTTCTTATCATAAAATCTCTACTTATTTTAAATAGAATTAACTTTTATTTTTTTCCAAAAAGTAATAAGAATAAACTAAATTGTAGTATAAAAAAAAGAATTTTAGATTTAAATTTTGTCCTGGTTTTCTATTCTTCTTTTTATCTCTGCCCACATATCATCGATATAAGTTTTATACACTTCAATTTCTTGTTGAGTCATTTTACTGAATCTTTTTTGAGTTTTAAGATATTCTTCAATAGGTTTACGTTTTGAAGGATCCAAATATCTACTACTTGGTCTTGATAATTTTAAAACTCCATTTTCAACTTCGTATAAGATCCAAAAACCTGTTTGAATAGCCAAACGTCCAATTAATATTGTATCCTTAGGGTTGTACCCCCATCCAGGTGGACAAGGAGATAATATATGAAAATACTTTGATCCATGAATATTTTTTGCTTTTTTAAATTTTTCGTACAAATCGAGAGGATAAGATGCAATTCCCGTTGTTACATATGGAATCCCATGTGCTTCTAAAATTTTTGGCATATTTTTCTTATGGCCTTTTTTACCTTCAGGTGTTGTAGTTGTTTTAACTCCTAAAGGTGTTGATCCACTTCGTTGAACACCTGTATTCATATAGGCTTCATTATCATAGCAGGCATAAATAAAATTAGTTCCTCTTTCAACTGCTCCACTTAAAGCTTGTATTCCTATATCGGTTGTTCCACCATCTCCTGCAAAGGCAAGAACTGTAATTTCATCAGCTAAACCTTTATCTTCTAGGGAAGCTAAAATTCCAGATGCCGAAGCTCCTGTAGTCGCAAAAGGTGTATGATAAACACTTATTTTTGTTGAACAGAATCCCTGCATACCATGTAAAACTGTTAGACAAGATGCTGGTACAGTTATCAGTGTTTTAGCGCCTAAAGCTTTTAATGCAATTCTATATATTAATGCCATACCACATCCAGCACAAGCTCGAGTGCCTGGATAAATAAATTCCTCTTCAGGAAGATCCATAACATTTACCATTATTTCTCACCCGCTTTTAAAGTAAGTTGATTCATCATAATCACTTAATTCATCCAATCTTAAACCCAAAAAATCAGTTTTATTTGTAAATATTCCTTGTTTAAATTCATCCAAAGCTTTATGAACACCAGTGATGATATGTTCAGTTTTTACATCTCTACCACCTAAACCTACAATAAAACCCTTAATATTTGGTCTCTTTTGTAAGCTATAAAGCGCAGCTTTTAATTCATAAGATAAAACACCTTCGTATCCATATCCAATATCTCTATCAAACACGATAATATTT
>JABXKB010000085.1 GCA_013375485.1 Promethearchaeota archaeon
AGCACCGGCTCAGGCTGTTTTGTATAGCATATTTACAGGCAAGAAACCAAAAGTTATTCTCCTTGTAAAAAGTAAAACTAAAGAAAAAGTGTATATTCTTAGATGTAAATTAGTTTGTCAAGAATTAGGAATTGATATGGAGGTTGTGCAGGCATTATGAGTAAACAGCCTCTTGGTAAAATAGTAACAATCGCATTTATTGGATGTGTTATATTTTTAACAATAGTTTATGATATTTTCGCCTTGAATTATTGGGGTAGAGATAGTACGATTAGCGCGGTCTTAAATGAGTGGTCGTTTGACGCTCATCCTTTCCTTGTTTTTTGTCTAGGTATGACGATTGGTGGTTTGATAGTTCATTTCTTTAGATGGAAACCATGAAAAATCCATACGAGCCTCCAAGATACAAAAAGCCAAAATATAAACAATCTATAGTTGATTGGGGTGGTTTATTTATAGTATTGTCTGTAATTCTATTTTCATTACTTTTATATTTTTTAATAGTAGGAGTTTTATTGCGATGGATTTATTCGTGGGGTTAATTTTCTTTCTTTCTCTATTTAAAGTGGGCGATGATCGTATAGTTGTCGATACATTTGACATGATCGAAGTAAATCATTATCATAATGAATGGGGGGTTCAAACTTGGAGTCAAATTATCCTTTGGGACTGGTACAGTTCTGATAGCAAATTTCACTGTGAGAAATGGATCTTGATGAAAGACGCCTACAAAAAAACAAAAGAAGGGGAAAAAAGATGGGAAACAGCGAGAAGGCAAATAGAACAAACTTTTGAAAATCTAGAAAGAAGAAAACAATGGATGTGGGCAAGCGAATACAAAGGTGACTATGTTGATAGTAAATTTATTCCAAGAAAGAATTGGACAACTGGATATTATGAGATAAAATATGATGATAAGAATATCCGTAGAATAATTCGCTCTAAGATATATAAGGAGACACATACACAGTTTGACCCAGAAGTTAAAGATCGCAAATTCCATCCTACAGCAAAAAGGAGAGGGTTGACCTTACCTCAAGTTAAAACAATAGAAGATATTATTGATAATTTAAGATTTGATACTATTCCTGGGAGATAAAATGATTTATAACAAACAAATATCAGATATTTACATAGCCATTGAAAAGGAGGATCAAGTAAAATTGTATGAAGATATGAAAAATGGTGATGAATCTTCAAGAAATGAAATAATAAACTCATGCCTTCCTCTTGTATATAAGATTGCAAATAAATTTCACTTTAATAATAAACACATTGATTTAGAAGATTTTATTCAGCAGGGGAATTTAGCTTTGATAAAAGCGGTGGATAATTGGGATATTAATATATCTAATATAACGACGATAACAACTAAATATGTTACCAATTATTTGATTGACATGATTAAAGATTCAAAGTATAATGTAAAGACTAGGTATGATATTACAAAACATGCTGTTGGTCATATTAATAAAATTAAAAAGGTTGATTCTAATGACATTCAAGAAATATCTAATAAGACTGGCTTAAAAATTAAAAGGATAAAGGTTCTAATGGAAATAATGCAAACAAAAAGAATAGACTATACATCTTTGGCTTTTAATGAAAATAAGATTTGTAGTGAAACAAAAGGTGAAATAAACGGTTGTTTGGCAGATGTAATTAATTTAGTTGAAGAAAACATTGCTGATAAAACCGATAGAGACATATTTATGTCTTGGATAAAACATCTTAATAAATCTAATAAAATCAGAATAGTTGCAAATAAATTAAATGTACCTCCCAATATGGTTTCATCAAGCATTAAAAATACAAAAAATATACTTCGTGAGATTGTAAAGAACGGAGATAATTAGATGAAAAAATACTATGTTGTAGATTGGCAAATTGAAAAAAAAATGGGTGATGATGCGAAATTTTTAACTATTGCTGACGACCCATTGACTGCTTGCGCTTTAGCTATTCATCTTAAATTTAATACTGCCATGATAAATGGTTCTTACAGAGTTTCAGAAAAAGGGTTTGAAATGCACGAAGATGACATATTTGTTGACTCTAATCAAGTAAATCAGGTGTATTTAGACTTATATGAAAATAACTATTTTAAAGATCAAGGAGACAATTAATGTATAAATTAACAGTTAAAAAAGATGATCGTAAAAAAAATATCAATGTTATGTTGGTATCAGGAACGCATTTCAGTATTGAATTAATTAATTCAGAAGATGATAAGGAATGGAAGATTCCCGTAGTCGTAGGAAAAGAAGTAAGAGTAGATGTTGTTTATGGAAAATATGATAAAGAGTCATACGTTGATACTGCCAAAGAGTGTTCTGATGTAGTATTCTCTGGAAAGTATTTTGATTTAGAAGGGATGTTTGACGTTGAACCTGAGTCTGTTGTTGAACCTGTTGTTGAGCCTGAGCCTGAGCCTGTAGACGAAGATTCAGATGTTAGAATTTCTTGGGACGATGATTGATGAGAAAAAGGTTAAAAGCAAAAATACATTCTGTAATTATAAATTACAAATGCCCTAATTGTTTTTTAACATTTCAATTGCAGGACATTCCTAAAGAGATATTTAATCATAAATGTGATTCTTGCTGGGAAGAATTAATTATCGAACCATTGGTTTCACAAAAAGATACTGTTAAAGATAATAATGTCAAGCAGGCTATATCATCTTTGGTTTCTTTAGGATGGACTAAGGAAGATTCAAAATCTATGGTAAAATCCATAGATATTAAAGGAAAGACCAAAAAAGAAATAATACTATTAGCTTTGCAAAACAAAGGGAAAAATGACGACAAGACCAAAGTATTTTAATGATATTATTGGACAAGACAAAGTTAAAGAAGCATTATCAATAGCTATAAAGTCTGCAAAAACTAGGAGAGATGCGTTAGGTCATGTTTTGATTGACGCACCTCCCGGCTTAGGTAAAACTACATTTAGCGTAGCTATTGGTAATGAGCTTGGAGTTAAAACAAAACAAATACTTGGAGGTAATATAAAAACATTCAAAGATATATTACCTGTTGTAACTAATATCAAGGAAAACGAAGTATTATTTATAGACGAAGTGCATAGACTTAGTAAAAAGACTACAGAATCCTTATATACTATTTTGGAAGATTTTAGATTTGATATTCCTTCTGAAAATGAAAAAGGGGAAAAGGAAATACTATCCATTGACCTACCAAAATTTACATTGATTGGTGCAACTACAGAGGCAGGAAAGTTGCCTCAACCGTTTAGAGATAGATTTAAACTAAAATTTAGTCTATCTTTGTATGACTATATCTCCATTGCAAAAATAATTAAAAGCAATTCTAAAAATATGTCTATAGCTATGGACGATGAATCAATAATAAGTTTAGCAAAAGCAAGCAGAGGAACTCCCAGGATCGCGAATGCGCTCCTTGAATGGGTGCGAGACTACGGTATCGCAAAAGACCTTAAATGGATCACACAAAACGATCTGAGGCAATCTCTGTCCATGAGAGGAATTGGTATGGATGGTTCAACTGAAAATGATAGAAGGTATTTAAAATTCTTAAAGAAAGTAGACAAGCCAGTGGGAATATCTACAATTTCTTCTGCATTAAACATAGATCAAGAAACTATTGAATCTGTAATAGAACCATTTTTGCTTAGGTTAAATTTAATTTGTAAGTCGTCTAAAGGGAGAATAGCTTTATGAGCGTAGTTGTTGCTGAGATTAGAGATTCTTGGAATATAGGGGATGTGGTTGAATTATATGGTCGTTTGTATGAAATCATAGAAATTGACGAAGTAAATCAACTTGCTGTGTTAGAATCTACAGATGATGATTAGAGTAACAAAGAAGCATCTTCGTCTTGGTAAACCAGAAAAGGGCAAATGTCCATTATCTATGGCTTTTCAAGACTCTTTAGAACTCCCAGAAAGACTTATTTATGTATCTCCGCTATGTATTACAGTATTAAATTATAGTGGACTTATTGTTTATAATAGTCAGATGCCTGAAATAGCACGCGAGTTTTATAGAAAGTATTTTGATTATTTTTTTAATATAGAAAAATTCTATAGATTTCCAAAACCTGTTTCTTTTGAAGTCGGTATTGTTAATTATATGGAATTAGGTGAATGGGATCAGTTAGAATTTATTTGTAACGCAATTAAAGACTGGGGATAAGATGGAAATTAAATTAAAACGTGGTCAAAAATTATGTAAAAAATGCAATTCTGTTAATGCTGCAAGAAGTAAAAAGTGTAAAAATTGCTCGAATGATTTTGTTTCAAAAAATATTCCTGTAAAAAATGAAATAACGGACTGGAGAAATATCGAAGTAGGATCATATATTAAAGTTATACAAGGCACTGGTCCCTATTTTTTATGTAGTAAAGAATCAGAAGATTTAAAAATTGGTGAAAGAATTTGTATGGGTGACACTGGTGTATTTAAAATAGTTGGCAAAGACCAAGATGGATTAAAAGTGAATGGTGCTTCCAATAAAAATGCAGGTTTTTCATACTTATATATGGGATTGCCAAAAAAATCTAAAAATACTGGGATTTATTGGGAACCATACAGAATAAAAAAAGTAAAATTTAAAGGTAGAAGATAATGGCAAATACAACTTCAACATTAACGTCAAAAATAGGCTATCAGATACGAGATACAAACGCTTCTGAGAGCAGTTTTATAAATACAACTAAAATCCTGTATTCTGGAATTGGCAGTGGTCAGGCAGACTATGGTGTTTACAATCAGGTGGATTTGGGGGTTGGAGAAAAAGTTTATTTAGATATGCAGGCTTTACCAAAACCTTTGTTTGATTTAAATCCAACCGTAAATTTTCAAAAAGTAAAAGCTATAGGTATATACAATGAAGCAACTCAGACTGGTACAGATGTATTGGTGAGAGCTACAGGAAATGGCCTTACAGAGATTTTCAATGGTGGGAGCGGCAATGTAAGAGTTAAGGCTTATGGTGTTTTTCAATATTGGGATGTTATTTCTGGTGTTGATGTTGATGGAAGCAATAAAGATTTATCAATTACAAATGCTGGTACATCAGGATGCACTATAAGTTATTCAATAATTGGAGTAACAGGTGCATAGTCTGGTTATATAAAGGACACGCGAGTTTTAGGAAAAATAAATGAATGTATTGTGGATGTCAGATTTTTCAGTAAATGAAAATTCTGGAGGCGCTCAGAGAACAGATGATTTTATAATTAACTTTGGCAAAAGTTTAGGATATGAAATAGATCATTTTATTTTTAACTCTCCTCTAGATGCAGTTGTAAATAAACAATATGATATGATAGTTACTGGATATATGCACAATATATTATCCAGACCAGATGTAAAAAGTATATGGGATTTCATTACTTCTCATAAAAATCATGTAAAATTTGAACATGACTCTAGTTCGTATCTGTCTCCAGATCAAAGAGTTATGCTACATGGTTCTGCTAAAAAAAGAATATTCTTATCTAAATATCATTACGAAGAATATGTAAGACAATATAGTTATCCAATTAGTTTTGATAAAATAGATATTGTCCCCTCTCCTATTGATGACTCTAGATTTCACAATTATAATCTAGAGCGTGAAGATAAAACTTTGTACGCTGGGTTCATTCATACCCTAAAAGGTGCGCAAAATTTATTTTCACAAATCATAAACAATCCATCCAGACAATTTGTTATAGCAGGATGGACTTCTCATCAGTCGTTTGAAGATATAATTCATTCGTTCAAAAATGCAGAGTTTATTGGTAAAAAATCTCATTCAGAAATGCCAGAATTATTTAACAAATATACAGAGCTTTTCTATCACCCAGTAGGTTTTGAGCCATTCTGTAGAACAATAGCAGAGGCAGCATTTTGTGGAATAAAATTGAATTGTTCTGAAAATATAGGAGCGGTTCATGATATTAAACAATATGGTATAGAAGAAGTAAAAAATAGATGTAAGAACTCTCCACAACTTTTTTGGGAAACGGTTATATGATAACAGCTATACTTAATTGTTATAGACGACCTCAAAATCTACAACCACAAATAAAGGCTTTAATAAACCAAACAGTTCCTCCAGAAGAAATTTGGGTATGGAAAAATTATCACCCAGATCAAAACAATTTTGATTGGACTTCATTTAATCTTTATGCACAGCAAGCAGGAATAAGAGTAATTGAATCTAATTACAACTGGAAGTATTGTGGAAGGTTTGCTGCTGCTTGTTTAGTAGATACAGAGTTTACTGCTATTTTCGATGATGACACTATTCCTGGCCCCAGATGGTTTGAGAACTGTCTAGACTCTTATAATGAGTGTAATGGAATCTACGGAGGTGTTGGAGTCTGTCTGAATCAAGAAACGTCTTATCAACCAAATACGCGATACGGATGGGTTTCTGGCAATCAGAATACAGTTGAAGTTGATCTAGTGGGTCATGCTTGGTTCTTCCCTTCTAGCTACATTAAATATATGTGGATGGAAAAGCCTATGTGGGCAAATGGGGAAGATATGCACTTCTCTGCGATGTGTCAAATACACGGTAATATTAAAACATATGTTCCTTCGCACCCCGTTGATAATAAAGACCTTTGGAGTTCATTGTATGGGCAACAGCTAGGGGTTGATGAGGTTGCTAGTTCTGCCCAGAGGAATCATAAACAATTTTACAAAGAAAGAAATGAATGTGTACAAAGACTTGTAGGACTTGGATGGAAAACTTATGTTAATAGAAAAACCTAAAAAGGTTTTAATAATTGGTGGAACTGGATATATTGGAAGTGTATTGTATGAGCATTTAAAAGATACTTATGAGGTAGAAACTTGCGATATAGAAGCGAGAGGAAATTATGTAAATGAAAATAATATTCTTGTTGACTATGAAGAATTAGATAAAGATTTTATTAGATCGTTTGATTCGGTTATATTGCTTGCAGGGCATTCTACAGTAGCGAAATGTGTTGAATATCCTTTTTCTTCTATTGATAATAACATTAAAAAATTTATTGATCTAGTTTTTAAATTAAGAAAAAATCAATGCTTTATTTATGCTAGTAGTGCAAGTGTTTACGGAGATACATATGGAGAAATGTGTTCAGAAGAATGTGATACCACCTCCGTATTAAATGCTTATGATTTTGCAAAAAATACAATAGATAATATTATAAAGTTTTCTAATGTTAATTATTACGGTTTGAGGTTCGGAACTGTATGTGGATATTCTAAAAACATTAGAGGAACAGTTATTAACGCTATGTATAATTCAGCTATGAACAATAATGAAATATTTGTATGCGGTGGACAAAAAAATAGAGGAATATTAGGAATAAAAGATTTATGCGGGGCTGTTGAATCAATTATAAAAAACCCAAAATATCCAGGGATATATAATCTTTGTTCTTTTAATACAAATATGAATGAGATTGCAAAACAAGTCTCACTATTTACTTCTGTGCCTGTCGTATCTGTTGATGAGTTAGAAGATGAAAGATCAAATACTCCATACGACTTTAGGTTAGATTGTAGCAAGTTTGAAGATACTTTTGATTTTAAATTTCATGAAACTTTTAAATCAATTTTAGGGGGTTTAAGTGTTAAAAATAGTTGTTCCGTATAGAGATAGAGAAATTAGTCTAAGGCTATACTTTATGAATAGATGAATCTATATACAATAAACTTTTAAATACTAAAGATTTTAAATACTATAATCAATATCATGAAAAATTCAGTGAAAAAATTAAACCGTTGTATTTGCTGCAATTCAAGCCATTTAAATGAAACATTAAACTTAGGCGAGCTACCTCTAGCTAACGAATACAAGTCCAAACCAAACCAAAAATGGGATAAATATCCATTGGTTTTAAATACTTGTATGGAGTGTTTTCATTCGCAGTTGAGTGTTGTTGTTGATCCAGACATATTGTTTAAAGATTATTGTTATGTTAGTGGGACTAGCGATACCTTAAAAAGATTCTTTGATAGTTTCGCTAAAAGGTTTACAGATAAATTTCCAAATAAAAAAACAGTTTTAGATATTGCATGTAATGACGGGTCGCAACTAGATACCTTTAAAAAATATGGATGGAAAACATATGGTGTTGACCCTGCTGAGAACATAGTTTCAAAAATATCTAAACATGAAGTAGTCAATGATTACTGGCAGCACGCGACTTTTAATAAAAAGTTTGATCTTATCGTAGCTCAAAATGTTTTTGCACATACATCAGACTTAGATGGTTTTTTAAAGAATTGTTTAATCCATATGAAAGAAGATTCTGTAATCCTTATACAGACTTCTCAATGTAAAATGTTCCAGAATGGTCAATTCGATACCATATACCACGAACATATATCCTACTTTAATACAAATTCAATGAAAGAATTATTGAAAAGATATGGTTTATATATCAATAATATTTCTGTAGAGGATATTCATGGGAAAAGCTATCTTTTTGAAATATCTAAAAAAGAATCCTATGTTGAACCGCTTGGCTTTGAACAATGTCTTTTTGATAAAGATTTTTACAAACAATATAAAATAAAATGTGAAACAATAAGGTCTAAATTCATAAAAGACAATGTAGAATATGGTATCGGTTCTGCTGCTAAGGGCATGACATTTCTAGGATATTGTAACTCAAGTCTAAAATATATATTTGATGAAAATCCAAATAAGGTGGGATTGTATTGTCCATATAGTATATATCCTATAAAAGACTTATCAGAATCAAAAAAATATTTTGGAAACTGCGTAATACTAGCTTGGAATTTCTCCAAAGAATTAATTGCAAAATCAAATAGCAAAGGTTTAAAACATAAGGTATATTTTGATGTATAAAATAGTAATACCATACAGAGACAGAAAAGAAGAGCTTGATTTAACACTTCCTGTTTTTCTAAGAAAACTTAAAGAATGTAATGTTCCCTACAAATATGCTATTATTGAACAAGATAATAGTTTAAAATTTAATCTTTCAAAAGTAATAAATATAGGATATGAAATATTAAAACCATATAGTGAAAAAGATACTTTAATTTGTTGCCCCGTAGATAGAGTCCCTAATTTTTTTAATTTATTAAGCTGTAGAGATAACCATGTAAAATATTTTGTGTTTGATAAAACAAGAGCAGATATGCTAAATCAAAATATACTTAAAAATGGAAGTAGGTGGGATTATTTCTCTATATCTCCTAATTTCTTTAAAACTATAGGGGGGATGAATTTTAATTTTAAAGGCTACGGATGGGACGATGCTTATCAAATTTTTATAACAAATTTATATGCCGAAAAATATCCTGAAATATATGAGTTTTATTACCGTCAGGCATATGGTATAGATATAGAACATGGTGGCGATTATATTGGTCGTTGTTATAATAATTATCATGAAAAAAATAATGGTATTTTTGTAAAAGCTGCTACAGAAATTTTAAAAACACATTGTCATCAAGATTTCCTTTTAGACAAAAATTTTATTATCAATTATTCATTTACACATCCAGATCATGAAAATGTTTCGTGGTATAAGGTGGACTGGGATCAAAAAAGAGATGAAGAAGTTATACACTGGCGGAACATTTGATATTTTGCACTATGGGCATTTAAAGTTTTTAAAACAATGTAGACTTATATCAGATAAGGTAATTGTTTCTTTAAATAAGGACTTCTTTATTGAAAAATATAAAGGGATTAAACCAATCATGTCTTATAAAGAAAGATATGATTCTCTTAGTCATTGTCAATATGTAGATGAAATAATAGAAAATAAATATGACTCTGACAGTAAAAAACTAATTGAAGAAATCATGCCTGACATAATAGCTATTGGAACTGATTGGGCAGGCAAAGATTATTATTGTCAAATGGGATTCACTCAAGAATGGCTAGATGAAAAAGAAATAGTATTAGTTTATCTTCCGTATGGAGATACAGGTATAAGTAGCACAGAAATAAAGAGAAGAATTAAAAAATGTTATTAATAGCTTTTGGAACCAGACCAGAATGGATTAAAATTAAACCTGTGGTGGAAGCCATAGAAGGAAAAATTCCATATAAACTATTATTTACTGGACAGCATAGTAGTCTAGTAGATGAAGTGGCACGCGAGTTTACGCATATCACACTTGAAATAGAAGATATATGCGACATGAGGCTTGACTCTATCGTTGCATCAATTCTAAAACAGATTCCTTCTGGCATGTATGGAGCTACTCATGTTATGGTTCAGGGTGATACAACAACTGTTTTTGCTGTAGCTTTAGCAGCGTTTCATAGACAGATACCAGTAATTCACCTAGAGGCAGGTTTGAGAACTTGGGATAATAAACAGCCATACCCAGAAGAATTTAACAGGCAGGCAGTTAGTGGAATGGCAGACATTCATCTTTGTCCAACTAAATTCGCTATGAAAAATCTAACTAATGAAGGCAAGCATCATAATTCAGAAATATATGTAGTTGGAAATACTGCTCTAGACAACCTTGTAGATCAGCCAGTAAACGAAGAGATACATATTCTCTGTACCTTACATAGAAGAGAAAACCATGAACAAATCCGTAAGTGGTTTAAAGCTATTGATTTGTTAGCAGAGGAATATCCTGAATTTAAATGGGTTTTGCCTATACATCCAAACCCGAATGTGTTAAAATATAAAGATGTTTTAAAGCATGTAGAGGTAGTAGACCCTCTACCTCATCATTATTTGTTAAAAATACTTAAAAGCTCTAGATTGGTTATTACAGATAGTGGAGGAATACAAGAAGAAGCTGCATTTTTTAAAAAACCATGTATAGTTTGTAGAAATAAAACTGAAAGACAAGAAGGAATTGGTGAATTTTCTTGGCTATGTAAAAGACCTAGAGAATTAACAGATATATTTCATATGTTAAAAGACTATAATATTGATGAGTCGTTGTCATGCCCGTATGGGGATGGAAATGCAGCTGAAAAAATATTAGAAATATTAAAAGGTGTTATAAAATGAATATTACTGTAGTTGGAGGAGCAGGATATGTAGGCTCTGTTCTATGTCCAATTTTATCGAAACAACATAATGTCAAAGTGCTTGATGCCTTTTGGTTTTGGGAAAGCAAAGAAGATTATTTAAAATTATTTGAAGATGATAGTAAAGTTTGCTTGATTACATGTGATATAAGAGATGCAGATAGTATTCATAATCATTTAATAGGTTCTGATGCTGTAATTAATTTAGCATGTATATCAAATGATATTAGCTCAGATTTAGATCCTAAATTTACGCATGATGTTAGTTACAATGGAGTCATGAATGTAATTCAAAGTTGCGAAAGACTTTATATCAAAAGATTAATACAGGTATCTTCTGGAAGTGTATATGGAGTCAAAGAAAAACCAGTAAGAGAAGATACATATCCAGAACCAATAACTCAATATGCTGTAATTAAAATGGAAATTGACCATTACCTACAGTATTTAATGAGGCGAGGCGGTTATGATATAACAATATTAAGACCAGCTACTCTTTATGGCAGATCACCTAGACAAAGACTGGATCTTATGCTAAATATTTTTGCAGATAAAGTAACAAATAATCAACCAATAGTCGTACATGGAGGCAGTCAAAGCAGACCTGCATTGCATGTAAAAGATTTTAGCAATTCTATTATTAATATTCTATCTAATAAGAAGTCGTATAATCAAATTTATAATGTGTCTAAAGAAGCTATGACAGTTTTAGAGTATGCTAAAATATTTGAAAAGATGTACGGTTCTGAAATAGTTATTGAAGATGTTAACGATGCTAGATCTTGGAGAACAGATTCAGAAAAAATTTATCGCGAATTAGGAATTATTCACAGAACTCAACTTGAATCAGGAATTAAAGATCTAGTTGATGATTTTAAAATAAACAATATTAATAGAGATTACTCGGTAAATATGGAAGTAGTAAAGAGGTTATTATGCCACTAACAATGCCTCCTAATAAAACTTTTGAAGGAGATTTTTATTCTATAAATAAAATGCTGAAAGAAGGAGAAAACTTTTCTTTTTCAAGATTCTCTGACGGTGAAGTATTTATAATGCAAGGTCAAGAAGTAGTTATGGCAGCAGACCATTGTAAGGTAAAGGGAGTTGTTCATAAAGGAGTAAACTATGCAGAAGATGATCATAAGCATTTTGATCCAAGTCATCATGAATTTTATAGACAAAAATTGATAGATTCTTTTATTCATAGACAAAATAATTATATTAAAGGAATTAGTTGTAGATGCTGTATAGGTCAAAGAGACTTTAATTGGCAGCTTGGGATTATTAAAGGAAGATATAACGATTTAGATCAAGAACATCTGAGTTGGTCTAACTTGATGATCAACGCTAACTACTTTAGATTCATTAATGAAATGACCCCCGTTTTTAAAACGAAGAAAATTGTAATGATAGTTAATAAAAACGCTTCGCTTTCAGAATTAGGATTTGATATTGTAAAAGATTTTAGGATTGGTAAAAATTGCATGGTCAATGATTATAGTTTGATTGACACTATTGAAGAATGGGTAGGAGAAAATGATATTAAGAATCATTTATTCTTGTTTGCTGCTGCAAGTCTTAGTAATATAGCAATCCATAGGCTTTACAGCAAATATCCTGAAAATACATATATGGATATAGGATCAAGCCTTAATCCGTTTATGCCGGGAATCGGAAGCAGAAGAAGATATATGAATCAAATAAATGCTGGAAGGATAACATACGAAACATGTATATGGTAAAATGTGAAGAAAAATATTGGCCTTTTGTTTTAAAATTAAGAAACAAATTTAAGAAATCTTTTTTTAGTCAAAGTATAATTACTAATGAAGAGCATGAAAAATTTATGAGGAAATGGTCAGATAGCTATTTCATATGTATTGCAGATGACGAAACAACATTGTTGGGTTGGGTAGGAGTAGTAAATGGAGATATTCGTATCGCAGTTCCTTGTGAATTTCAAAATCAAGGTATTGGTAAGTTTATGCTCGAATACATAAAAGTGGCCTTTCCAGAAGCAACCGCTCAAATTTTTTCTTCAAATCATGCTAGTATAAATGCTTTCAATTCTGTAGGAATAAAAAATGAAATTGTTTAGTATACACATTCCAAAAACAGGAGGCACTTCGGTTAGAACTTTATGTGCAAAACATAAAATAGATAGAATGCCTTTAACAAGTTTTCATGATGCTGCAATTCAATGTCGGGAAAAATACAAGGATGAATTTGAAAATCGTTTTAAATATACTATAGTAAGAAATCCTTGGGATAGAATGGTTTCTGTATTCCATTACTATAAACATAATTGGAAAAAAGAAGGTCACAAACATATATCAGATAAACTACCAAAAGATTTTAAAACTTATGTTTTAAATTATTGTAAAAAAGGGGTTGATGGTCCAATCTCTGAGGCATTTGACTATCCAGAAATTAATCAAATTAATTGGATTACAGATGAAGATGGAAAACTACTTGTTGACTATATAATAAGATTTGAAAATCTTGAACAAGATACTAAAGAAATGTTTAAAAAGATAGGCTTTGCTAATTATGAAAATATTTCAATACCATTGATAAGAAAATCAAATAATAGACTAGAAGATTATAGAGAACATTACGACGAAGAAACAAAAGAAATAATAAAAGATTTTTGCGATGCGGATATCAACTACTTTAAATACGAGTTTTAAAAAAGAGGAATACAATGAAATTTGTTCAGATAGGAGCATGTGCTGGTGGCGACGAAGTTTTTGATTTTGTTAAAGATAAAGACGTAGAACTTGGAATTTTAGTAGAACCAATACCAGATTTTTATGACAGACTATGCGACTGCTATAAAAATGTTAATAATATTTATGTAGAACAAGTCGCTGTTGTTCCAGATCAAGTAGAAGATAAAACAGTTCGTATGCATTGGACAGAAAAACATCACGGTGTAGGATCAGTATTTAAAGAACATGTTCATGCTCATGGATATTCAGACGATGACATTAAAATTGTAGAAGTTCCTACCTGTGGAATAAATAGCCTGTTAAAGAAATATGATATCAAAGATTTAGATTATCTTTTTATAGATGTAGAAGGTCTAGATGCCGCGAATCTTCTTTCTTTGGATTTAAATGAATTTAATATTGATGTTATATCTTATGAATGGTTTCATATTAGAGATCAAGAACAACAATTAATAAAACATTTTTGGGATCATGGATATGCTATAGGCCCAAACAGGAAATATGATAGATCAGTTTATAAAATTAAAGGTCATAGATTTGAGTGGAATTGATTTTTAATTATGATGAAATTAAATAATTGTAATTGTGAAAGCTGTATCGAAAAAAATAATTTTGATAAAGACATAGGAATTATTATTCAAGGGCCATATAAAAACTCAAATATATTTGAATATATGGTTAATATGTATTCTGGAATTAATAATGTCATATTTGTTCTGCATAAAAATGAAATAGGATTAGAACAAAAAAGCAAGATACTGTACTATCATAATAGTGTAAATTACGCTATATGTAATACTCCATCAAATAATGGATTTGGAAATGTAAATTTACAAGCTGCATCTGTCATGACAGGACTTAATGTATTAGAAAATTTAGGGTACAAAAAAGCAATTAAAATTAGATCTGATATGGTTTTATATCCTTTGCATACATTATTAAATAATTTAGAATGGAATAAATTAAATTTTTTTGATTATGTTAGAATGGGATACCATATAGATAGAAAAAATACTAATAAAAAAATAATGAAAAAATATAAAGATAGTATTAATTATAAACCTGTTTATCCTACTGATTATATTGTGGCAGGAAAAATCAACGATATGAAAATGTATTTTGATTATTATGAAGAAGAGATTGAAGATTGGGCCGCTGAACATAAATTAATATTCAATTATTTATACAGAAAAAACTTAATGTTAGACAATTCAATTGATTATCTTAAAAATTATTGTAATTTCTTTAGAAGAACTTTGAAAGAAAAAGAAATAGATATGGTTTGGATTACACGGGAATGGAGAAATCTAGCTATAGATTTTTAGTTATGCATCAGCCTCATAAAATAGTAGGAATGTTTGAAGAAAATGTAGCTGAATATACAGGAGCTAAATATGCAGTTTCCTGTGACAACTGCACAAACGCAATCAGGATCGCATGTGAAATGTTTG
>JABXKB010000086.1 GCA_013375485.1 Promethearchaeota archaeon
TTTCTTGTTTATCACTAAACTCAACCATTACAACGCCATTTGAGTTTTCTGGGATAGCTGCTCCAGTTGCTATATAGGAACATTGACCTTTATTTAGCTTTTTTTGAGGAATATCTCCAGCTTGTATTGTTTCTATTAATTCAAATTCAATTAGGTTATCCTCCTCAGCGCCAAAAGTATCCTCTGCTATTAAAGCATATCCATCCATTCGTGATTTTCTAAAATGTGGTACATTAATGTTGCTAGATATATCCCTTGAAATAATTCTATTGAAAGAATCTTCTAAAGATACTAGTTCTTCATCTGTTACTATTTTCGATATTGAATTCAGTATCTTCTTGAATTCTTCTACGCTAATAGTTTTCAGAAACTTCATCTAAGAATCAATTTTTTTCTAGTTTGCAAAACTCAATAATTATTATTTAATCTTCTATAGACCATTTTTAATGAATCCACTCTGATGTTCCATCGTTAAAATCTTCTCTCTTCCAAACAGCTATTTCTTTTTTATACATATCAACTGCTTTACTGATTACATCAAAACCTTCTTTTCTATGTGCTGACGCTACCACAACATAAACTAAATCTTCAGAAAGTTCAAATTCTCCTTTTAAATGAACTATTTTCACATCAATAATTCCTCTTTCTTGTTTTAATCGTTCACATATTTCAAAGATACTTTTATTTGCTAATTCATCATACGCATCAATTTTCATTCTAGCTACTGGTTTGCCATTTATAGAGCTATCTCTTACAATACCTGTAAATGCATGAATGGATCCTGCCATCTTAATTTTAGGATTTACCTTTACTGATTTAATAACACTCTCTAATTCAATTTCTCCTTTATTATAAATGCCCGATTTTACAATATCTTCATTAGAATGCATTATTCTTTATTCCTTTATCCTCCTGATACAGGTAATAAGAAAGCAATTGTATCACCATCAGATACATCAATCAATAATGGATCTTTCTCATGGATTGCTTGATTATTTATTATGATTGATATCAAGCTATGTATCTTTTGATTCTTTTCATCCCAAATTATACTTTTTAATTCATATTTTTCAAATAAAATATTTAGCAATGCCATTAAATTACTATCTGATATTTCAAATTTCTCTTTCTCTTTCCTAGTAATATCCTTAAATTCAGCAAAATAGAGTATTTCTACAATCATATTTTAATAATAAGGCTCTCTATCTTCAACTACTTGTTTAACTATTTGTTCATATTTAGATAATGAATGATGATTTTGGATAGCTTCTTTTATATTTTTACCAAGGTCTGATCGATATAAACATCCAAATAAGTTCCCATCACACCCAACCCTTAGTTTGGTGCATCCCATACAGAATTCGTGACTAGGAGTAATTGTTTCTATAACCGCAGAATTCGGCAAGATGAATACTTTTCGATTTTGCATAGAGCCTCTCACTATTGTTTGCTCTGCTTTCTCTTCAATTTCCTCTACAATAGGTTTCACATCTAAGTGATGCTGTTCATAAAAATCCCCATTTCCCCCAATTGCATCAGAAACTTTGTGTAGTTCGATTAATTGTAAAATAAAGCCATTTTTTCCGCAAAAATCTATAAAATTTTCCATTTCATTATTATTTATGTTTTTCATTAAAACAAAATTCAATTTTATTGGATTAAATCCTACCTCTTTTGCTTTTTGCAATCCTTTCAAAACTTTATCTAAAGTATCTGCTCCATATATTTTTTTATATACTTCAGGTTTAAGTGATGCTAAAGAAACATTAATCCGATTTAGACCAGCTTTATATAATTCTTCTGCTTTTTCAAGCAAAAGTAATCCATTAGTAGTCATTGAAATGTCTTTATAAAGTTGTAAATCAGACACATTTTTAATTATTTGAATAATCTCTTCCCGACATAAGGGTTCGCCACCCGTGAATTTGATTCTAGTGACATCTAGAATTTCTGCTAATATTTTACATAATTTTGTAATTTCTTCGACTGTAAGTTCATGGGTTTTGCTATACCCCTCACTGTCGCAATATAAACATGAGTACTGACATTTTGAAGTAAGTGAAAACCTAATATGCTTTATCTTTCTATTAAAACTATCTTTCATTTGAGTTATTCTTTATTTTTTTCTCAACTTTTATATCATAGATTAAAGCAGAAGGATATTGACCATTCTCGTCCTTCTCATACATTTTTACCACATCCCAAATATTTAAGAGGGCAATGCTTACTCCCGTTAGAGCCTCCATCTCCACGCCAGTTTGGGATATACTTTTCACTGTGGTTGTAACTTTTATAATCGTATCGTTTTCAATTTCAAAATTCATATCAACATTTGTTATGGGGATCGGATGACATAAGGGAATTAAATCTGGTACTTTTTTTACAGAATTGATAGCCGCGATTTTAGCTATAGTAAATACATCTCCCTTCCTAACTCTGTTATCTTTGATTCTTTTTATTGTTTCTTTCTTGAGCTTAATTCTTCCAGAAGCTATTGCTAGCCTAGGAATTATGTTTTTTTCAGAAATATCGATCATTTTAACTTTAAGTCCTAAAATTCTCTTTCTGTCCCTTTAAACATAACGTTAATATTCTAATTAAAATTAAAATTCCTTAAAAATTTAATTATAATATTAAATTTTATGTTAAGATAAAATAAAAATAAAATTCGCTGAAAAGATTGAAGATAGGACATTTTTTTGATGAAGTGATATAAGAATCTAATTATTTTCAAAAATGTTATTTGAAAAAGTTAACATTTGATAAAATCTTTTCTGTAATAAAGAGTGAAGTTTAGTTTCTCTTTAGGATTTCAAGAGAAAAAAGAATGACGCTGAAACTTCCAGAGAAGGTATAGGTAAATTATATGCTTGAATTAAAAAGAATATATCATTATTATGGGAGCGCAAAAGTACTTGAAGGTCTCGATTTAAAAATCGAAGAGAAATCTCTAAATGCCGTTATTGGTCCAAATGGAGTTGGAAAATCTACAGTCCTTAGATTAATATCTGGTTTAGAAAAACCTAGCAGGGGAAGCATAGAATTCCTCGGTGAAAGAATAGATGGTTTAAGAGCTCATAAAATCGCTAAAAAAGGAATTTCTCAGAGTCCAGACCGCCGTAGATTATTTTACGATTTGAATGTTGCGGATAACATTAGAATGGGAGCATATTTATTAAAAGATAAACAAGAATATAAGAAATTAATAGATTTTGTTTATGAAATATTCCCTCGATTAAAAGAGAGAAGAAAACAACGAGCAGGAACGTTAAGTGGTGGTGAACAACAAATGCTAGCAATAGCTCGTGCATTAATGTCAAATCCAAAATTGCTCTTGTTGGATGAACCTACAGTAGGTTTAGCTCCACGTGTAAAAAAAAAGATATTTGGTGCAATTAAAAAAATAAAAGAAGAAGGAACAACTACTTTATTAGTCGAACAAGATGTACCTTTAGCAATGGAAGTTGCAGATAATATTCACGTACTTGAAGAAGGAAGAATTGGAATAAGAGGAACAAAAGAACAATTAGAAAAAGAACCTCGAATAAGAAAAGTTTATTTGGGAATTTAGTTAATTCAAAACCCATTTTTGCTGTTTTGACAAATTAAGACTATGAAACCATTTTTTTAAAAAAAAAAAAAATTTTGATTAATTTTAATGATTGCATTATCCTAAAAGTTCAAAAATCTCTTTTAATGCCATCATTTTTCTTAAGCCACGTAGCTTTATTTTTCGAGTAATCATTTTTTTTAATAAAGTTCCCGCAGATAAACCTTCACTAAATAAATTTAGGAACATTTCCGCTGGTGCTTCAAATAACGAATCGAATTCTAGGTTTTCTAAAGTTTCTTTATCATTTCTAATACTTTCTGCATCTATCGTACCCTTTTCAATTTTTAGTAACGCAGCCCATTTTTGATCATTAGGATTTAGCAAAATGTTTAAATGTGTATCTCCAAACTTTTCTTTAAATTCCTTGTTGAAATTTAGAGGTTCAATAAATTGCCACAACAACGCAGCAAGACCTCTCTTTACCTCTACCTTTTTAATTGGCATTCAAAATCACATGTTTAATATTTCTTTTTTTTTCTTTTATTATTATCATTTTTTTATATATTACACTTAATTCAAGGAAATTGCAAAGCATGAGAAAATTCACGAGTAAATTTTGGATGAGTTGTTAATTCTATGTATCTAACTCGATTGGCAATATTTCCAGCAATGGATCTATGCTCGTTCGATATTAACGCAAGTTTTGCTCCTATACCAGCAGCATTTCCCACTTGAGTAAAACGATATAAAGGAATTGAAGGAAACATACCGATTTTAATTGCACTCTCCACATTAATATACGTACCAAAAGCTCCTGCAATCACCATATTTTCTATTTCCTCCTCATTGATGCCACATTTTTCGAGCAAAATATTAATTCCAACACGTATAGCAGCTTTAGCCAACTGAATTTCGCTGATGTCATTTTGTGTAACGACTATATCTTTTTCTATTCCTGTATTTTTCTTTGGAACCAATATAAATTCTCGATTAGCCTTTCTTTGGCTGACTAAATCGTGATCTTGTAATCTACCACGTTGATCGATAATTCGATTTTGAAGTAATTGACTTATTGTATCTAAAATACCAGATCCACAAATACCAATAGGAGCAACATCCCCAATAACTTCAAAATCAATTTTATTATTTTTGATATTTACTTTTTCGATAGCGCCATTACCTGCTCTCATGCCATGTTTGATTCTAGCACCCTCAAAAGCAGGACCAGAAGCACAAGAAAGGCTAGCAATATCCCCATTTACTGATAATGCCACTTCTGTATTAGTACCAATATCAATACCGATAGTACATTTACTGGCTTTATAAATCTCTGTAGCAAGAAGCATTGCTACATGATCCGCTCCCACGAAACCAGCAACATTGGGTAGCAAATGTATGAATGCACCTTTAGCAACATTGAGTCCAAGTTCACGAGCTTTCACATCTAATGAATGAACAATTGCTGGTAAATATGGAGCTCGTCCTAACTGTTTTACAGGTAAGCCGATAAAAAGGTGATGCATTGCCGTGTTGCCTACAATAGTTACATCTACCACCTTTTCGGGATTACCAGTTAATTGTTGTATTAATCGGTTTAGAGTGTTTAAAAGACAATTCCTCAAGTGATCCACACCATTTTCCATTGCGTAACTGATGCGACTCATTACATCCTCACCGTAAGCAATTTGGGGGTTCATTGCTCCTTGAATTGCTAAAGTTTTTCCCGAATGTAAATCAATTAAATAGACAGCTAGCTTTGTGGTACCAATATCAATTGCTATCCCATATAAGTCTTCATCTGACTTTGTAATCCCAATTACTTCATCATTTCGAACAATTGTTGAAAACTCCCAATTTTCATTACGTATTTTGGATGACAGATTTTGCAACAATGAAATGTCTGGTCGTAGATTCTTAAATCCGTATTTATCTTCTAAAAATTTATGAAGATTCTCCCAATCAGCTAATGGGTTTTCTAAAGAAGATTCCTGCAATTTTACCTCATATTTAGTGATAACAGGGTCTAAACTCAATTGTGGTTCTTTTCCTAATAATTGTAATCGTTGAATAGTTGCTAACGATTCTGGTGGAATTTCGATTTTTAAATCACTCAACACACGCATAGTACACGCTAAACGATAATTATTTGTAATTTCTTCCTCACTTAAAAGATTTTTCTCATTATTACTAATAGCAGACACATTTCCATTCATAATACGTATTTTACAACGACCACAAATTGTTTTTCCCCCACAATATGAAATTATTGGGATTCCAGCTTTTCTTGCTGCGTCAAAAATAGTGTCTCCTTTCATACAGGGAATTCGAAGACCAATTGGCTCAAAATCAATGATATTTGCCATTCTTCATCTCCATATTTAGAATAATTTGTAAAGTGGATGGTTATTTGTGGTTGGTCGTAACCCTTTAATTCGTCCTCCATAAGCAATTAATCCATCGATCGTGGCTATTGCTGGATAAACCCAATTTGCATGTTTAATTGGACCATAAAAACAAAAATCTGCCCCTAATAATGGTATTATAGACAGAACTGACGATGCCGCTGCATGAAATGCAAGTTTCCCTAACTCTTTCATTTTCTCCCATGTATAGAGCGCATTAGCAGGAGCACATCCTGTTGGATACCCAAACCTTTCTTTTATATCGCGAATTGCTAAAGAGACCCAACTTACACTGGCAACATCCATCACTCCTGTATCAATAAATATGTTTTCAACTCCTGCTGATTTAGCCGCTGGAATCAAAATATTCTCCAATAATTCTATTTTTCTCTCAGGTTTCATCGCTTTCATACTAAATGCTAGTAAAATTGCATTTTTCACTCCACATTTTTTAATACAATTCAATTCTTCTTTAGTGTGCTCAATTCCAATACTGCTATAAATCAATCTTGGAATTAAATCACTATTTGAAAAATATTTTATAGCTTCCATTCTTACATTTTGAGAAGGTGAATCAACAACGATTGGTGCGGACGTTTGAGATGCTACGAATTCAACATATTTAATAAGAGCTTCTAGTGTTTCTCCAATTACATCAATAAATCTTGGGTTACCCGTAAGTTTCGATATTTCTTCTTCTTTCTTCAATAATATTTTAGCTAGTTCTTCGTCAAAAATCCCTTTTAACGGATCCTGAACAATTTTATCTCCAGCAAAAAATATACTACTTATAAGTATGGTAGGACGCTCCCATGGCTGTCCACCAATCTGTACCCCTGCTATATCGTAAGTTTCCTGAGCTCTAGAAAATTTAAGCACTGAGAGACCCCATAAAATAATCCATTGCCTTCAATATTGTATTGTAAATTGCGTTTATGCTAGTATTTCTGGAGCTACATTTTTTTTCCATTCCTGAAATGATTCCCGTTTAGGTAACTCGAATTCGACATCATCAAGATTATCAGCTATAGGTAAACGACCATATGTATGTGTGGCGACAATTGCAGCGTGTATATGGTCAGTCGGGGTATCAGCAGGGATATTTGCGCAAAAAATTGTCAAGTTATGATCTCTCGCAAAAGCGTCGATGAAACGTTTAACATTATCCACAATTTTCTCCACTGGTCCATCACGTAGCATACGACCATTCAACCCAGCTGTGACTGTGGGTTTATCACCCTTTTCTAGAAACTTTTTTGTGTAATCTAACACTGCTTCTAAAGGATATTCATGCCAACGTCCCATAGCTAGAAATAAAGAAGGTAAACCTCCTTGACTTGCTATTTCGATATCAAATGAATCGTGTAATATCTTTTTATCAAACTTTTCCAATCGTTCCTCGCAGTAATCGCCGCTAACGTTCATAGCCATTACGCCAAATTTTTTTGCCCTTTCTGTTATACGCTGATTATAAGGTACAACCCACTCCTGCATGTCCTTTATAGATAAATTAGGGATGCAAGCCCAAGCATCAGCACCTATAGCCATCATAACACCACATTCATCGTTCTGAACCTTAAGATAGGGTTCTAATACATCATCAACAATGAAAGTATATAATTCATGGGCGAATTCCGGCTGCTTTCTCATGAATTTTATTAATCTTGGATATGAACACAGTCCGACAGCTAAACTAAAGGGAGAACAAAATATTCCCTGGACTGTTCCATACTCCATATTTAAATTTACGCTTTCTAAAGCGTAGGGAAGTCTTCCATCTTTACGCCAATCAACTTTTTTCTTCCTAAGATTGGTTAAGTCTTCTGGTTTTTTAATAAGGGTGTCACGAAAATCGATTGTTGGCATTGAGTTTTCACCGTAAACCATTTTACCCCCTAATGCTTCTACTTCATAATTGTAAGCATCAGCAAAACCAAGACATGAATCCATATTGTAATAATTTGATACATCAACTGAACTCTTAATCAGACTCTTTGCATCATAATAAAATTCTTTAGCTGGTACTCCAGCAACTGTCATTGCATGGTCATGCATCTGAGCAGCAATTTGAATCCAACGTTCTTCCTCACCTCCAAAAAAACTAGCTAATCCTACTTTTTCCTCAGGCATTTTAAACCACCTCCAAAGGTTTTTCCATTAATTTTTTAGCTTTTTCTACTGCATCAAATGCATCTTTTCCCCAAGCGTCCGCTCCGATTTCATCAGCAAATTCTTGGGTTGTAGGTACTCCACCAATCATTACCCTAAGTTTGTCGCGAATTCCACTATTTTGTAGCGATGTGAGAACTTCTTTCATTTCAAGCATAGTCGTTGTCATATAACACCCCAAACCTACAATGTCGGGATCATGTTCTTTTACTTTTTCTATAAAGGTTGCTACTGATGTATCTTCTCCAATATCTATAACCTCAAATCCACCGCTTCTTAACATAGCTTTAACCATTAATTTACCTAAAGTATGCATATCTCCTGCTACAGTTCCAATCACAACTTTTCCTGTTGTGCTAAATTCCTCAGATGTTAAACGAGGATCAATAACTTCCATTGCCATTCTAAAAGCTTCTGCGCTCATCACAATATCAGGCTGGAAATACTCATTGCGTTTCCATAATTCTCCAGCCTCTTGAATCCCTGGTACGATACTTTCCTCCATTATTTTGATTGCAGCAGTACCATTATCGAGGGCCTTCTGAGCTAAATCAAAAGCCAAGTCGTCATCTCCTTTTAATACTGCTTCTTTTAAATCATTTAAAATATTCGTTTCAGTCATAATAATTCCTCCTTTTTTGTAAATTTTTCTTTAAAAAATATAATGGTAACATTGATATTTTTGATAAACTCACTTATATAACTTATCCATTGAGAAGACTTTTTTTAAGTTTAAAATGATCATTATAGTAGATTTAAATTATTAAAATTAGTTTAAAATTAAAATTAAATATTTATTTTGTCATTTGAGTATTTAAGAAATTGAAAATTGATTCTAAATCATCTGCTCGGTTAATTGATTAAAAAAACTTATTGAAAGTGGTCAAGGTCTTATTAAATAATAAGATTAGGTTTATGCTTTTAAGTTGCATAGCATTTTATAATATTACTACAATATTTTGACATCTGTAGCTTTAAAATTTATAAATACTTCAGAATTGATTTCTAATCCTAGATTCTTCCGCGATAAATCGGTTATTGTTATTAAAAACTTCTCAGAATTGCATTTAACAATTAAATGACATATATTCCCAAGTTCTCGGATATTTTCAATAACTCCCTTAAACGTATTTCTATAACTTGTGTTCTTAGGAGGTTCTTTAATGATCCCAATGCTTTCTGGTCGAATACAAACTTTTACTTCCCCCTCTTGTTGACTTGAAGCTGTAATAATCAAATCATTAACTTTTATTAGGGTTAAACCTGTAGATTTATCTAGTTCTGCTATCCCATGAAGAATATTTTCATATCCTACAAATAGAGCTGTAAATTCATCCTTTGGTGTTGTAAATATTTCATTAGGAACCCCTATTTGAGTTATTTCTCCATTTTTTAGTACTGCGATGCGATCTGCATATTTTATTGCTTCAAGTGGATCATGGGTGCTCATAATAATGGTTTTTTCTTTGTCTTGCTTTATCCTCATTATAAAATCCTCTAATAATTTAACATTCATTGAATCAAGGTTAGCTGAGACTTCGTCTAATAAGTAGATCTCAGGATTAATAACAAAATTCATCGCTATTGCTACTCGTTGCATTTCACCACCTGATAAAGATCTTGCATTTTTATTCTCCATCCCTTTTAATCCAATGAATTCAATTATTTCATTTACCATTTGCTGATATTCATCATATTTCATTCCACGCACTTTTGGACCAAAAGCTATGTTATTGAAAACAGTTGTATTTCGTACAACAGGTTTTTGTCGAACAAATGAGAATTTTCTCCGATATTCAACTTTTTCCTTTCTTGAAATCTTAGTCAAATCTTTCTCATCATAAAAGATTTGTCCTAGGGTTGGTGATTCGAGTAACCCCATTATTCTTAATAAAGTAGTTTTACCGCTTCCATTTGGACCAATTATAATAAAACTTTCTCCTTTTTTAACTGAAAAATTGATTTTAGAAAGAACTTCGATTGCAGATTTATCTCCTTTGTAAAATTCTTTATTAAGATTTTTAACTTCAAGTAATTTCATTTTAATCAACTCTAGTTTGTAGACGAGTAAGTCCATAATTTACTATAAAAGCAATCACGATAAGAATTACCCCCAAAGCTATCGCCATTCCAAATTCCCCCATACGAGTCTGAAGAACAATAGAAGTTGTGAATGTTCTCGTTTCCCATCGAATATTACCTCCAACAATCATAACCGCTCCTACTTCTGAAATTGCTTGACCAAAAGCAACAAGGAATCCAGCAATAATAGATTTTTTAGAATGTTTTATTAATTCCCACCATAATTGGCGTTCATTAGCACCTAAGGAAAGTACAGTTTCTTTTAAGGTTGGATCAACACTTTCAATGGCAGCTTTTGCCGTACCCATAATGATAGGGACTGCTAAAAGAAATTGAGCTATTATCATAGCCGAGGTTGAATATAATAATCCTAAAGCCCCGAATGGACCACTTCGCGATAATAATAAATATACTATTAAACCCATAACCACTGGAGGGAATCCCATAAATGTGTTAATTAAATTCGTTACTTCTTTTTTCCCTTTAAATTTCCTCAGTCCTATGAATGACCCAATTGGCAGTGCTACTAAAGCTGCTAAAATTGTTGAAGTTAGTGAAACTCGAAAAGAAACTTCGATTACTCCCCATACCTCAGGATCAAATGTAAATATTAAACGTAATCCTTCTAATATTCCCTCTAAAATTTCATTCGACATAAGCTCATCCAATTTTTTACATTCAAATACAAAAAAAAATTTAATAAAAAAAATGAATTTTATTGAAATTATTAAACTGTCAAACCTTCATATTCTGCTTGGAAATGGCTCCATATCGCAATTTCATCATCATTAGTAGTACAGCTATAATTGTAATTGCATAATCCAAAACTTGCATGAAATAAAATTTGGCTACTTTTTCGATATTCATCAATTAATGATTGACCATAAGGAGATGTTAGAAAGCCAACAAATCTACAAGCGGAAAGGTATTTTACATGCGGATGTAATACAGGATTAACAGGAATAACTCCATATGGGTTTAGCAATAGATCCTCACCAACAATAGATTCTGCTAATATATTTAAAGATGTGTAATCCTCATAAAATGAGAGCCATGTACCCCTATCTACTATCGTATATCCTTCATGAGCAGTATCAAGATCTTCATAGGTCATTAATAATGTTGCTGCCATTCCTTGTCCAGTTTCTGTATATCTATTTGGTTGATTAGCCCATTTTGTTGTAGGATCAACACCAATCTCCGCCCATAATGCTTTCTCTTTTGAATGAGTCCCAGAATTATCACCCCTAGAGTAAAACGTCATATTCCCAGTGTCCATTGCATCTCTTAATTTTATCATCACTATTGTGATGTTATCACCAGGTTGCACATTAGCAGGATTAGATTCATGTCCAACTATGATAAAATCATTGAACATCACACATGCACGATGAATCCCGTATGGTATACCATCAATACCTAGACTTGCATTAATAAAATCATCTTCTCTAGATCTTGAATGGACCAGAATTACATCCGCGTTCCCATCTTTGCCATATTGTATTGCAGTCCCAGTACCTACTGATAACACTTTAATTTGAATTCCTGTTTGTTCAGTGAATTTTGGGAGCAGATAATCTAATAAGCCTGAATCATATGTGGAGGTTGTAGTTGCTAGTGTAATTCGTTCTGGATTTTGAGCGTTTAAATAATCCACTGTAAAATAAACGCCAATTGAACCCCCTGTAATAATCATAATTGCTAAAATTACGGCTGTTTTATGTTCACTTATTAATTTTTTTAATGTTTTTCTTGTGGACATATTCTAAAATCACAGTTTTTTATTAATTTTTGATGTAAATTCAAAATTATCGATATGTCTATAAAAACACATCGTCTCTTTTTAACTTTTCCAAAAAAAATAATGATGAAATATTAAATTAAAAAAAAAGAAGCGAGAAATTTGATTCAAGAAAATTTTATCTATAAAATTTATTTGCTCCATTTCCATACGTAATTAATGATATATTGTTGGCAAGTTGAAATATAGCCCCTTTTTATCTCACGTTCTTTAATTTTGAATTTTTTGAAGAATCTCCTTTGCCCATAGTACTGCTTTTTCCTTACTTGCTTCCAGTCCATATTGCTTTGGTTCTTGAAAACGAATCTCACCAAGGATGTTAGTGCTTTTTAGAGTCTCTTTGAATTTATTCATAGCTTTTACTCCATCTCCCTGAGAACATGTCCAAAGGGCTAAATTTTTTTCTGAGAGATCATATTTTGATAAAAAGGAACGAATAGGGGGCGAATATGTCCACGCCCAAACTGGAGTTCCCAAAATAATTAAGTCATAATCAAGTGGATTGATATCAAATTCTCGTAATTTAGGTTTTTTTTTCATTGTGGCTTGAAATCCACCCCAAAAATATTTCGACCCTCCTTCAGCATTAAGTTCTTTCACAGGTTTTAACTCAAGAATATCTGAGTTTATCGATTCTGCTATTGCTTCTGCGATAAATTTAGTATTTCCTGTGAGAGAATAATATACGACCAGAATTTTTGACATATATCATTTTCCTCCTTTTTACTTTTTATGATAGTTCCCTTGGGTTTAAAATATGAATTAAATTCTTATAAATAAATAATCCATAAATATGTTTAGATAAAAAAAAGAGAATTTAGAAATATTAATATACAGTAACTTTAAGTACGCTATTAATCAAATACGTACCTGTACTATCTACATCAATAGCTGTTGAAACCCTCACGACATGTGATCCTGCTACACTTTCTTGGAAGTGATATCTGAATATAACAGGACAACGTCGATTTGTGCTTGGATATTGTAGTTCCATTTCTGCGTAAGGTGTAGGAGGAACACCGTCAACATAAAAATAAATGTTTACTTCAGGTGTGCCACCACTTATACCATAAAAAATATTTCCGCTATATTCAAGTAACACGTTGTCACCTACATTAACGCTATAAGTAACGTTTAGATTAGGTATGATACTACTTATTGTAGCAGTACTTAAATCAATTTGCTCATAATTTGTATCGGTGTAGATTCGTGGTCCTTCTGAAGGTGAAGGAAGAATTAATTGATACACACCTAAACCTAATGCTCCAATTGCGATTAAAAGAGCAAAAATACCGATTCCTTTACCAGATTTTCCCATATCTTATCAACTTCTTTAATTTTGTTAGAGTTTTTATAAAATTTTAATTGTTAGAATTTTAATTAGATTTCATTTATAGAAAATTAAATAAACTATTATAAATATAAATTTTAAGTAATTTGTTAGATCAATTTATAAATATTGGAATGTTTAAATCCACGAAACCAATAACAATATTGATAATTAAAAATAAAAATAGAGAAAATAATAAAAAATAGTTTACGGTAAAGTTACTTTTCCGCTATTTTCGTCGAGATTGAGGATTCCCTTAACAGCCAGTTGTTTTATAGTGCGAACAGCCATTATTGGTGGAACATCAAGAAGTTTCTTTAAATCATCTAATTTTGCTTCTCCCTTATCCATGATCGTAGCGATGATATCCACTTCATGGATTTCCTCGTCTGAATTTTCAATCAAGAATGATGTAAAAAAATTCACTTGTCTGAGGCCATCAATTTTGGATTCTAATTCATTTATCTTTTTCTGGTAAGTGTTTCTTAATTCTACTTCACGGTTTTCATTGTCAACTGTTTTTTGATCTAGCACAGTTTTTTCTTCTTCTTTCACAGTAATTTTTTCATTTACAGAACTAAGTTTATCTTCAAGCTGAGTAAGTTCGAAAGCAGGTTTTTTTAAATCATTGACACTGGTCTCTAAAGTATTTGTTAATTCAGAAATCTTTGAATTTAACTCGTCTTTTTTTGCTTTTAATCCTTCAATAGTTCGATCTAATTCTTCTGATTTTGTTCTTAATTCAGTTAATTCTGAATTTTGAGTGGATAATTTTTCTTTTATGCCTTCTTCTTCCTTTTGTTCAGCTTGCATATAACGCCATGCTTCTCTTAACTGTGAAAGCACTTCTTCGTTATGTTTTTGAAGAACATGCCAATAAGTATCATAAGCAGTCTCAAATTGTTCAATTAACGCTAAAATTTCTTGTGAACTCATTAGAAATCCACCTCCCCTTTTAATGTTACTGTTCCCGTTGCCTCATCATATTCAATTGGCCCATTTTTTTGAACCATTTTTGTTAGTATACTTTTTGCCACATCTTCCCTTAAACCCATAGCCTGAACAATGCTCTTTAGTTCAAGAGTAGTATTAGGTTGTAATGCTTGTATAAGTTTTAATTGGGCAGATTGTATATAACCAGCTTTTATCAAAGATTTCATAGCTGCTGTTCGCATAGCATAAGAATTACTAAACTTCTCTTTTTTATTATAATCCCCTTGAAGTTGAGTTTCAAGTTCTTTCATTTTATTATTAAATTTCTCTTGAATATCTTTTAGTTCTACAAGTCGATTTTCTAATTCATTTAAACGACTGCTACGAGTTGCTAGTTCTTCTCTTCGTGCTGTTATTTTTGCTTGAGTTTCATTTAGTTCATTTTGTGCATCCTGAATTTTTTCAAGAAGAGTTTGGCGCTGATTTGTTAGCTCTGAATTACTTTCTTCTAATGAGGCAATATCACGTTGATTCTGAGAAATCTTGTTTTTCAATGAATTAATTTCATCATCATTAGATTCAATATTACTGAGATTATTATTCTTGGCTTCTTCAAATTTTCCAATTTCTTCGAGTAAATTAGTTGGTTGAGTCTGTAATTTAGGAATTGAATCAGAATTTAATCCGTTTAGCTCTTCAATAATTGCAAGTATCTTTTTGAGCGAGCTTTTCGTATCAGTAATGCTCATATTAATTTCACCTTTAAAAATAGTTTTATTACATTTTTATAAAATAATAGTGTTAGTATTATTAAATTTTGATTTTTAGAAAGTAAAAAAAAAGTCTAAATTTCTTTAGAAATATCCTCAATAAGTTTTTCTTTACTAACTACACCATAGGGGAGATTTCTTCTTTCTATGACC
>JABXKB010000087.1 GCA_013375485.1 Promethearchaeota archaeon
AAATTAAAATGAGTTTAAATAAAGAAGAAATGAAAATTTTAGATGAAGCTATTGACAGTCTTGAAAAAGAAGAAGATGTCAATTTAAAAAATTATAATGCTCAAGATCCAGAAGGACTGGGAGATTCTTTGGAAAGAGTATTTAAGAAGTTTGGAATCAATGAAGAATTTATTGGAAAAGCGATGGGTATTGGAGGTTGTGGATGCCAAAAAAGAAAAAAGTTTCTTAATAAGATTTTTCCATATAGAAAAAAAGATAGCTGACAAATAAATGCCAGCTATCCAATAACCTTATGATGATTTGAATTTGAAAAATCCATTGTTAGGTAGGAAACCGTTATGCTTTTCAGCATACTCTTGTTCATCTTTCCTTTGTTCTTTTTGAGCATCGGATAGATGATCCCATCTAATCTTTGGATAAACAAAGTTATTATCTTCTGTAGTGCTATAAACAAGTTTAGCTTTACATCCGATATCTTGACAAACGACTTCAAGCCATTTGCTTTTTTTCGCGGCTGTACGAACTACAAATTTTACATCTTTGCACCCACACATTCCACATTTTGCAACTGAAAAAACTTCTTGAACCCTCGCAACTTGTTTGAAAAGTTCAGGTTCTGTATCTGCTGATACGTCAAACCATAAGTTATCAGATGCTTTTACTCTAGCAGTAATTGCCATAATTAAACTCCAAATTCTTCTTCCCAGTTATCGTTGTAACCAACAAATTCTTCAGGAGTTCCTTCCCTTTGAAAGCTGGACAACTTGTTAATCATAAGACGACCTTCTAAATTTTTTACTTCTCTAATTGATTCAACCTTATCTGAGTTAGGATATGACCTAACAAACTTGATTAAGTCAACATTGTTTCTCTTACACATTGTTTTAATAGCAACGATTTGCTGATCGTTAATAGGTTCTTTAAGAGTTTTACCGTCGTCATCTTCACTATTAGCAAGTTCCTCTGCTGTTTGAACACGAATTTTTAATGCTCTTCTTAAAGCTTTTCCTTCTGCTCTGGTACATGCAGTAGAAACCAAGTGTTGATTAAATGGAGATGGAAGTCTTTCCCCTAAAACATCTACACATGCGCTAACTGTAATTAAGTCATCTCCCATATCCCATTTTGCAGCACCTTCTCTAGTATTGTCATATTTTCTAATTCTTAATGTATGTTTTGCAGAAGCTTTTCCAGAAAATGCAAGTTTTGGCACTTCTAAAATTTCTGTATCAGATTCAACTATTTCTCCAAATACTTTTTCTGTTACTCTTCTAAGACCGTCAGTAGTAGGAGCGCCACTAATCAATTCATGATCAGCTAATTGATCCAAAACATATTCAACCCATTTTGGATCTGTAGGCTTAGGAATTTTTGGCCCCTGTTTAATTTTAACATCATCCTCTACGATTTCCTCAACCATTTCAGATACCATATTTTCTGATGCGTTTTTTGTTTTAGCCTTACTCATATTTCAAAATACCTCTTTCCTTCTTCTGGGAATTGTTTTTCAACTAAATTAATTATTTTTTGTAATTCGTTAAAGATATATCTATGGAATCTTTGAGATTCTCTTTTAACTAATTTTACTCTGACTAAAATCATTCCCGAAGATAAAATCAATCCATTTTTTGCTAAATCGGCAGCCTGTCTCTTTTTTAGATTTTCTTCACCAAACACTGGTTCAAAATGCATACGTCCATCAACTTCTATTGCCATACTTATATTTCTTATGTAAAGATCTATGTGGAATTTTTCATTTTTCAGTATACGTTCCTTATGTCTGTCTACTCTATACCCTTTAGAGATTAGGTATTCAAACATCTCCTTTTCTAATTTAGAGCCTGTTCTAGCGGCCCTCTGTATCGCCTGTCCTCCCTTTTTTAAAAATTCGGCTTTCTCCTCATCTGTTTTTTTATTCCACGATTCTCTTCCAATTTCAGATCTATATTCTAGTTCTGACTCATCCATTGAATCCCAGACTTCTCCTTGACTTTCGCTTATTTTTAGCTTGGTTTCATCTGAATGTTTTTTTCCTTCTGTTGGATGTTGGATTCTTCCTTCTTTTAAAGCGATCTTTTGTGCTTCTGATTTATTTCTAGATTTTATCCCTAACTTTGTCGCATCCCTTCTTACCTTATTTTGATAAGTTCCTAGCATTTTAGCTATTTCTCCCCAGCTTTTTTGATCTTCATTATAATGTTTTTCATAATAAGCTTTTCTTATAGAAGAAAGATCAGTAAAAAATTTTTCTTTACTCATTCTATCACCTTTAATAAATCTTCTGGATTCCAATTATACACTGTTCCAATTGTTCGTTTAAATAATTTTGTTATTATTTCATCATGTGATTTACTATTTGAGACAATATTTATTTCTTTATTAAAAAATAAATTAGTTAATTGATCATGATTAAAATTTTCTAGATGCATCCATTCTAATTGATTTAAATATAAATATTTTTTTTCAGCATAAAGTGAATTTACACAGCACTGCGTATTAAATAAAGATGTAGATACTAAACTTCCTGTAAAGTGAAATAAAGACTCTCCTTTAAATATACTAAACTTTGCTTCAGAAATTAATTTATGATTTTCATTGTTTAG
Source organism: Promethearchaeota archaeon (assembly GCA_013375485.1). Taxonomy (GTDB): domain Archaea; phylum Asgardarchaeota; class Lokiarchaeia; order Sigyniarchaeales; family SOKP01; genus Loki-b32. Next base: position 2,604 of record JABXKB010000087.1, read on the forward strand.
TAGAAACATGCAGCATTTATTATCTTTTGCTATTTTATTTAAACAGTTTACCATATTGTACGAATTAATGTCATCCTTTAAAGAATTTACTATAACGCCTATTTCTTTCATAATTTCATTTCCTCTATAATTGTTTTTGCATAATTCTTATAGGTATTAAACGTACCATCTATCTTAAACTGGTTTCCTGAAAATATTTCTTTACACACATTGAATAGCTCCTCTATATTGCTCCATTGATAATCTTTTTTATCGCTCATATTAAATGATATTGGAACAATATTTGAGGCTATACACGACATATCCCATTCATCATTTAACGAGATTAAACCCTTTGTTGATTTAAAAATATGTTTATAATCTGATTCAGTAACATTGCCTATGTAATAAGGAGACTTGATCTTATATTTGCCAAATATTTTTAGATTAAAATTATCTCCAATTAAGTCTAAGCCTTTTACTAAGTCTAAGCTTTGATTTTGTATGTTTGAAATAAACGTAAAGTCTGATTCAAATTTATTTTCAAATATTCCTTCGTTTGTGATAATGTTATCATTATGAAGGTATGGTAGATAGTTGTCTAAAGTCTTATTAAAGGTATTTATTGTATAGTCAAATAATTTATCAATATTTGGATCTGTAAATTGTTCTTTTATTAAACATAATTTTAAATTAGGATTTTCTTTTCTTACATAATCTATATATGTATTATTTAAATCCGTACTATTGATAAATAATAAATCTGGTTTACTTACTTCTATGAAGTCAAATATGTTCTGTTTTTTAAAATCTACAAAAAACGCTTCATTTATTAATTTTTCTATTGCTTGTGCAATTCCTATAATTTTTGGATTATTTGTAAGCGTGAAATATATTCTCATATTATTCCTTTTACTAGTTCTATGTCTTTATAATTATCAATGTCAATTACTTTTGCTTTTTTATCAGTAAAAACATTTATTGATCCACCATATTCTATAATTCTATTTATAACTTCAAAACCAAATAAGTTATAATTATCTGGGTTCCAGCATATTTTTTTTAATAGGTTTAATTCATATCCTTTGAAAAATGATATTTGACCCCATTTTATTTCTAAATCATACATCATGTTTTCGACTTCAAGTTTATTATTTATTGTACATCCGACTTCATTTTTTTTCATTAAGGTCTTGGACGCTACGATTCCAGATTTATTAAATTTTATACACTCTAGACATTCTTTATTAAAAATTAAATCACCGTATATTATTAATACATTATTTTTAGATGCCCTTAATCCTATACCTATTGATCTTGCAACATTTGTCAACTGATATGATTCATTTTCAATTTTAATGATATTGTCTGGTGAATCATTCATCACATTATCAGATTTGAATCCTGTCACTAATATTATGTTTGCTTTTGGAAAAGTTTTATTTATTCTTTCTATCTGTAGATCTAATATACTTTTTTCTTTATATATCTTTATTAGTGATTTTGGACCATAAGATTTCATTCTTTTGCCTAATCCGGCAGCAGGAATTATTATATCTAATTCTGAAAAATTTTTATCTTGTTTTATATTTCTAGTGTATCTTTTTGACATGTTTAAATACAGGCTCTGATAAATGTTCTATTAGTTTACCTTGTTGGTTATTTTTAATTTGATCTAAAATGTTGGGATTAAACGGATTAATATATTCTGATTTTTTTATAAAGTATGGGAAAGGCTCGACATATTGATTTTCCAGCCTTTGAATATAAAATGCTCCAAAATCATTCTCGAATGAAATATCTACTGTTAACATGCTCTTATTATCGTCTTCCATTACTTTATTAACTGCTTCATAATAAGAATCATCAATAAAAATCGAATTATTAATTATAGCTACTAACGTACCTTCAGTGGTTTCTTCCCATTTGCTATTGTTATCTTTTTCTAAATTAATTACTTTAAACTTGGACATATATCGGTCGCCTCAAAAATGAATTTATTAGAATTTTTTTCGTATTTTAAAATCTTATCTTCTAAATTAATGTTAAAAGAATTACCTCCGTGTTTTTTGTGAGCAATCGTACTAACAATCATTCCATTGATATCATCTACAGGTTTTGCAAAACCAAGCTGCATCATTTTAATTAAAATCGCATCGTTTAAATTTTTGCTAAAATCTTTAGGTACGTCAAAACTAGTATCAAAAACTATATAAAATGGATATGGCTTTTCTTTTGTTGCGTCATATGTTATATCTATCAAATCTCTGTTTGATAAAGTATTATCGTATACATTTTTTAATGAGTATTGATGAAAATTAAATGATTTCAATAGCTCTAGGATATGACTAGGTTTTATAAAATCTTTTCTTCCTTCTGATTCTATATATGAACAATATTGTTTATTTATTAATGTGACTAGATTAGGCTTTATTTCTTGATCATATAATTTTTTTAATGATTGTTTTAATTGTTTAAAAGAAGCTTCTTTTTCTAAAATAAGCATTGCTTGATATGGAACCTTTGTTTGTAGCTCCACTATCTTTTCCCAATTGCTTTGAGGATATTTTTCCATTAATTCTGGGTGTCTATAAAATAGACAAAGCCTACCATTTATTACTTTATAGATATTGCCATTTGAATGTTTAAGATCTAAAACTTCCACATCCGCATTCTCGTAATCTTTTATTTTATTTAATTTACAATCTATTTGTTTGTTTTCCTTTATTACAGAAAACACACAATTCTTACAGCATGTATGAACTTGATTTAATTCTACAGATTCCATTATACAGTCCTTATCGCTTCAATATTAAAAAATGAATTATTAACACTCATAGATTCTATCTTCCATTTTTTACTTTCAAAAAAATTCTTTAGTTCTAATATGCTATAGAATGATTTACTATTTGATAAATAATTATTTGAATGTGGGTATCCTTCATATAAAATTTTTCTGCATATATCTAAGATATCAATACCAGAAATTCTTATACTCCCATTTATTCTTACTTTACTACACACTAAATTTAAAAAATCTTTATTTTCAAATTCTAATGCTTTATCAACGTGTATTTTAGTAAAAAACGAATCTGGAACATTAATGACTTCTTGCGGATTTATATCATTATGTTTTGTTTTTTCCATAGTTATTCTAATATCTTTTTCAATCATTAATATCCTCTTATATAGTTTGTTTCAGAAGTATAATTTATAATATTTTCCCATAATGTTTTAAAATTATTTTCATTAGAACAATAGCTATCTATAAATTTCTCTGCATTTTCCATCACATTATTTTTAATCGCTAAATTGTAAATTTCATCAACCACATTAATACTTGTGAAAACATTCGGCATGATACTTGGCAGTCCAATAACTATACCATTTTTTAAACAAAAATCTAAATCAAAACCTTCTTCTTTTTTAAAATTGGGAATTGCTACTGGTATTGAAGATCTCATACAGGTTAATAAAAGATGATTTATATTATTAAATAAATGCAAATAAACTTTAGCTTCATTTATATTTTTTGTTATATATTCTTTTTTTAATCCAATCCTAGTTATATAGTTATCTGGAATTTTAGGGTCTATAAAAACAAGTGAAGGTTTTTCAATATTTAATGGTTTTGGAATTAAATTCGGTATCACAATATTTATTGATTCTTCCATATATTTCCATGAATTCATAATTAAATTATTTGTATGAATATTTATAAGTCCATGCTTTTTTAACATTTCTTTTTTATCTGCTTGTTGTGGAACAGTATAAAGTCTAGCAGGAGCAGACACAGAAGAACAATTATCAATACATATCAGATTAATATTTAGTTGCATAGAAATGGATTTAGCTATATCATAAAACTCGTTCCTACCAAATGAAATTATTAAGTCTAAAAATTTACAATCAATATCATTTAGATCTACTACATAATTTAGGTTATAAGGTTTTATTTGAGGGTTCATCCACTGCGGCATTTCATTTAAATTAGGGAATATATAAAAGTTATGATTTAAATTATTGCATAGATCAGCTATATATTCATCTTCAAATTGATTAATTATTAATATGTTTAATTTCCTGTCAATATTTTCTGTTGTGGCATTTTCTATTATTTTTTCTATATACATGTTAATTCTTTAACCTTATTAATAAATGATTCATGAATATTTTTATAAGTTAGAGATGATTTATTTTCTTTTATTTTATAATTATCAAATGCCATTTTCATTTTTTTACTTAAATCAATAGAAGATGGAATTTTGTAATGGTTATTAGTCTTGTAAAAATTGTTTTTATTATTTTGTGCAATAATCTCATAATTAGATTTAACATAATATTCATAATCTTTAAATAAATTTATATTATCTAAACATAAACAAAGCTTATTATAATATAAAGATTTAATAAAATCATTTGTTGGTTTAGCGTCATAATTAACATTTAAATAGAAGTCTGAAAATTTATGGGACCAATTTATTAAACTTGTATCTTGCACAATCGCAACCATTGGATAAAAATTTGTATCAGTATATAGTCCTATTTTCTCTTTAAATTTATTTATAAAATCTTGTATATCTTTATCATCCGAATATAGAATAAGAATAACATTGTCTAATAATGTAAACGTAGAGTAGTAGGCAGACAGGATTTCATTTATTCCAGTCGTACTCTTTGTTGATACTTTTGCATAAAATGTTTTTTTTGTTTTAAAATCTAAATCAAAATTTTTAATAATATCATCCTCGGTATTTGGAGGATATGTATCAAAATGAAATATATTTGTTTTTATTCCAGATTTTTCTAACAGTTCTTTCTCATACTCTGAAAATACAGCGACAGTATCAAACATATTTAAGTTTAAAATCCATGATGTGTTTTCAATACTATGGTCAACAGATGTTATTGCTATATTTTTTTTAAATTTACCATTATATACAAGATTGTTTGGTATTCCATGTTGTATTAATATTTCTGGATTATTTACTTTCCTTTTTTCAAATTTGTATAAGTCTCCGGTCAGAACAGAATTGATATTTTGATTATACCATATATTTCTACATGATAATTCATTTTTATCTTCAATACTATGAAATAGATAGTCTAAAAAGTTTTTACTTATTTTACCCCACCCATCAGTTTGTCTATAGGGTCCAATGTATAAAATGCTCATACGTTTGATTCTCCTGAATTATTTATTGTCTGCAATCTTAATTGATCAATATTAAATCTTTTTGATGATAATCCTTTAAATTCTTCAAAAACAGACTTTTGTGTTATTGGATTTAATGTCTTATCAAAAATTCTTACAGCCAAGTCTAATGACTTTACATAAGCCATCATTTTATAATTATAAAGATGGTATTTATCTTGCACTAACTCTGAAAATATCCACTCCATAAATTGAAGATTATTTAAATTTTTAGGATAATCATTTGGTATTGGCTTCATTAAAGCAGAGGAGTCCCAAGGAAGTTTTTTGTTTTCTATTGAATCAAAAGTTTTTTCCCAAACCTTAGCTGTTTTATCCCAGTCGTATTTATTTATGCATAAAGACCTAGTTTCTAATCTTTTTTGTTTAATTTGATCTGGACTCATATTAGCAAAGCTTTTCATTATTTGCAATAGTCTCTCATTATTTGGTCCTGATCTATCAGCATTAGTTTCCATTTCTCTAGAAAGTTTTGGTTCAATTCGGAATCCATTAACCGCATCTACTATATCTTCCATAGCAGAATAATATGTTGATGCTATAGGAACACCACAGGCAGCAGCTTCTACTTGAGGCATACCGAAACCTTCACAAATAGCATATTGAATATATAAGTCTATAAGATTGTATATATTTATTAAATCTTTGTGTTCAATACCATCTGATACACCTGGAAATACACAAGAGTTATTTCCGCATTTTTTACAAACTGTAATAGCATCTTTGAAAATAGAAGGAAAGTAATGTTTACATATTCTGCATTTGTATGTACATAGAACTTTTGAGCTTAATCCTAACTCTTGAATTAAATCTGAAAATTCCCATGCTCCTTTTTCTGGATAGCTAGTATGAAAATATAAATATGATTTATTAGCAATTTCTTTTGGAGATGTATTTAAAAATTCGCTGAATGTTTTCATTAACTCTGGAAACATTTTTCTCTTTTGATTTCTCATAACAGTTCCAAAAATAATACTATCTTCTGGAAGTTCAAGAGATTTTTTATGCTGCTTTTTATTTGGAATAATATTTAATTCTTGTTTATTTACGCCGGGATACGCGCAAGCAACAGGAACAACTCTTCCTTTTGTTTCTTTTTCTAGAGTTCTTATTCCATATTCTGAATATGCTAAAAGACTATCACATCTATTGAAAAGATTATAAACCCATTCGTGCTTTTGGGGAGCGCTATCTATAGTGGGCATCCAAACCCAATTAAAGAAAGGTAGCAATACACTGTCTGATATGTATGCGTCCATCCAAGGATCTCTATAAGACGCAACTATATCTGGCTGATATTGTGTACAAACTTCATCAAATTTTATAACCCCCCATTGAACCAATGGATCTTTATGAAGTTTAGCATAATCTGTTTCGTGATCTTCTGGTGCAACACCAACAACTTTCCATTTAGAATCTGTTAGATCAGAAGATTTAGCGTAGCAGGCTAACTCTAAAATATCATATTTATTTGTTTTATGAAGTCTTTGAAGAACTTCTTTTGAATATGTACCAAATCCAGAAGCTAGTTTATGTGATTCTGTTAAAAATAGTATTCTTTTTTTTCTATTCATTGCAGTTTGCTTTTCTCAGTTTTTTTACTAAATTGTAAAATTTATTCTTTACAGAAGAAGAAGATTGATTTAAAATATTACAAATTTCTCTAAATTTATATCCTTGAATCCTTAGATTTAAAATTTGCTTTTCATCCTCTGTCATTTTATTAGTATAGCATTCCCATAAATCATGATCAATACTTTTTGAATAAAATTTATCAGATATATCATTTAGTGAAATATTTTTATGCTTTTTATAGTTTTTTATTTCTCTGATTATAGACCATCTAATTGGTCGCCAAGCATATGTTGATATTACATTTCCAGATTTTATATCGTATTTTTTTAAAGCTTTCCATAAACCTATTCTTCCTGCGTCCATATAATCCTGACGCTCTGTATGATTTTTAGGTTCAAAAGAATTTACAATTCTAGCGACCAAGCCCATATTTTCTTCTATTAATTCATCCATTTGTTTATCCTTATTATATACATTGATTTAATTTTTGTACACTTTTTAATAAAAAACTTCCCTTCTTTTTGTCTCTGTTGCCCCTGAATAGTAAAATTTTTCCAATAGAAACTTTATCTTTCATTGTTTTCCAGTCTTCGGAAAAAACTGTAATGCTATCTAAACAACATGTATTGTCACTGATTTTTAAAAAAGCCATAGTATTACCCTTGTTAGGACCAGCTTTTTTTATTTTCCATTCTCTAATATCTGTAACTTGAGCGGCAATAGCAATAGTTTTACACTCAAATCCTTTGATGTATTCTCTACATGTACAATTAGCATCTATTGTATCATATTCATCAATTTCTGAACAAGTAAGCTCGATACCAAGAAGATCTCTTTCTTGCTTTGCTCTCCAAGACCATTTATCAATAAGGTCATATGGTGGAGATTCTAGGCTCATGATAGAACTTTTAACAAATTCAATATTTTTATCTGTCCATGCTGTTCTTCTTCTGATTTTGATATCATCAATAAGTCTTTCTAGCCCTTCCTTAAAAGTTTTAGATTTGTCTTCTGATAAAAACTTTTTATCTCTATCTTTAATTTCTTTATAAATATTAAAGTCATAAAGCATCTTTGATCTGTGCAATCCATAACAATCAAAAACACCAGCCTTAATCATAGATTCAAACGAATTTGATTTAATAAATCTTCCAAGTCTCATTAAAAATTCTTCCCAACCCATTTCATCTACATTAATATTATTATTGGTAATGTAGCCGTGAAGCTGGTCGTAAACACTTTGCCCAACATTTTTTACATTAACGATTCCGAATGTTGGTTTATTATCAATCAGTTTAAATTTAGCACTTAAATTCTTGATAGAAGGAGGGATAATATCAATATCCATTATTCTAGCATTATTAACCAATTCGCTTATTTCAATAAACGGCTTTGGTTTACCGTCAGCATGTCTTAGATAAGAAGTAAAAAATGCTCTTGGAAAATGTGCTTTTGCATAAGCTGTTTGATATCCATTGTAAGCATAGCTAATACTATGACTTTTGTTAAATGAATATTTTTGCGATTTTTCAATCCAGCTAAAAATTTCCTCTGCTTCTTCCTCTGTAAACTTTTTTACCTCTTTTGCTCCTGCAAAAAACTCTTTCTTAACTTGAGCCATGAGGTCAACCTTTTTCTTGCCAATAGCTTTTCTAAGATTGTCTGCTTGTTGCAAAGAAAATCCTGCGACAAGTTGTGCAATTTGCATGGCTTGTTCTTGATAAACCAGAATTCCATAAGTACCTTTAAGTATAGGTTTTAGATCGTCGTGAAAATATTCGACAGGATCTTTTTTAGATTTCCTATCAATATAATGTTGCGTTAACGACTTACCATCTACAATAGAGTCACCGCACCCCGGCCTAATGATGGCGATAAGGTCTGAAAGTTCTTCAATACTTCTTGGTCTTACTTCTTTAGCTTTACTTTGTCCAAGTTGAGACTCAAGCTGAAAAACACCTTTTGTATTTCCTTCACAAATCATATCCCATGTTCTATCACAGTCTAATGGCATATCTTCAATGTTAGGATTAAATACAGGCAATCCCTTATCGTTTTTTTCAAATTTACATCCACATGGGAATTCAATCATAATTCTATTCCAGAAAAACTATTTTTAAATTTGTCAACAGAAGATTGTTTTCTATGAAATTTCATAAATCTAGTAATTATAGCCGCTTCTTCAAGAACGTCAATTAAGGCATCATGAGCCACTCCTGTAGCCTTCATACCAAAAAACTTTCTCCAAGTATCCATCTTATAATCAAATGGCTCTTCAAGATTTTCAAACCACCAAAACAAATTGTCCATAGCGTCTAATTTACTAACTTCAGAAAATGGCATTTTAACTTTATGTTTATTACAAAGTCTTTTAGCAATAGGAATATCAAACCCTGTGATATTATACCCTGCGGGAATTGGTTGAGGAAACCATTGCCCCGGTTTTTTATCAACAGTATATTTTGAACACCATGTACAGAAATTTTTCCATGCAACCTTTTGACTAACGCCACCCTTCCATCTTTCTACTATATCTTCAAACGAAACCCCATAATTATCTGCGTGCCATTGGATCGTTTTTTCTCGTTCCTCTGTAAAGTAATCTTTTTTATTAATACCTTCCGGTTTAATCACGATATTAAAAGATTGGTCTTTTTTTACATCTAGAGTTTCTGGATCAATAGGAACAGCAGCAAGCTGGACAGGATTGCATGTCTCTCGATCTGGCGAATCTGTTTCAAAATCAAAACAAATAATCCATCTAGTATTTTTAGGCATCCTTATTCTCCCCTTCTACATATAAATTTTCAAAACGCATAGATCCTTTTTTCAAATTAATATGCTTTTCAGTATCTCCTTTTGTTTGACCAAGAAGCTTGTCAAAAGAAGAGCACATTTCTGACCAAGATTCTTCATTAATAACAACCTTTTTAATAAAAGGATATTTTAAAGAAAGTTGAACCATATCTTGTCTAAAATTTAACATTAGTTTTCACCTCCAACTATGTTTACAACATCCATAACTTTATCTAATCCTCTAATAGCTAAACAGTCTAATTTTAAAAGTCCAACTTCTTCACAACTCGGACCTTCAAATCCTGCAAGCATTCCTTTTCCTTTATTGTCCAACACCATTGGACAAGATTTACTAATTGGGTTACTAGAAATAACAATTCCAGCAGCATGTTTTCCAGCAATAATTTTCGTATGTTCGATACGAATAGCCTGTTCAAATATCTTTGCGAATCTTCCTTCTAGTTTATTATCTTTCCCTAAATAACACCAGTTTTTTAATTTATCTGGAGTATTTTCTAATGCCCAAATAATACTGGATGAATATCCATATTCTTCTTCAATATCTTGCAATTCGTCTGATACGCTTGCTGGTTCGGGCAAACATTTTGTTATTGCTTTTTGTTCTTCAAAGCTAATATTTCCTCTTGCTGCCATAGTCCTAGTCAATGCTGCTTTTCCTTTTAATTTTTGGAAAGTAATAATTTGAGCAACATTTTCTTCACCGTATTTATTTTTAATGTATTCAATCGTTTCTTCTCTTGCTGCCTTTGGAATATCAAAGTCAATATCAGGCCAGCTAATTTTACCGGGAGCATTACGTCCAGCATTATAGAATCTTTCAAAGATTAGATTATATGGTATTGGATCTACCTGTGTGACACTTAACAGATTAGAAACCATACATCCAGCGGCACTTCCTCTTCCCGGTCCTGTAATGTAGCCTTTACTTCTGACGAATTGTAATATGTCGTCTACAATTAAGAAATAGCTAGAAAGACCAATAGATGTGAAAATATCTAGTTCATTATTAATTCTTTTTCCGTATTCGATAAATTCATCAGATGTATTGTCTACGCTTGCCATCTTTTTTTTCCATCCGTCTCTGCATAATTTCCTTAGATATTCTTCTGGGTTTAAACCTTCAGGGCATTTAAATTCTGGAGGTTGTGGAGATTTAGTAATATCATAATCTTCACACATATCCAAAATTAGATTTGTGTTTTGAAGTTCTTCATCAGTATGAAACTCTTTCATGTCATCATAAGATGGTATATGATAATTATTAGACATGAACGAAGTTTTTAAAACATTGCTGGCCGTTCCAGATTTAAGCTCTCTTTGAACCTGACTTATACTCTTTTTTAGAGCAGTACATAAAAGAACTCTTTGATCTTCTGCGTCTTGCCTTCTGCAATAATGAGCATCAGGAGTTGCAACACATGGAATATTAGCAACTTTGGCTATTTGCCTAAGAGCATTAGCCACTACGCCAGCGAATTTATTAATCTTTGAGTCGATCAATTGAATTTCAATAAAGAAATTTCCTTTACCAAACATCAACTCTAAATCTTTAGCTTTTGCAACACCCTTTTTCATCCAGTCGGGATCTAGTCTTTCGCCTTCTGTTATTGCATTTGCTAGAGTAGAACCTAAATGACCGCTAAAAGAAACCAGATTCTTTTGTGATGCAATAGCTGCAAGTATATCAATATCAACCCTTGGCTTGTGATAGAAATGTTCTTTTTTATTAGATAGAGAAACTAAGGATAATAGATCGCTCCACCCTTTAGCATTTTTAGCTATTACAACTTGGTGGTTTAATTTTCTGTTTTCTTTTACTTTATCGGTAACAAGACCATTACAGATATACATTTCACAACCTAGTAATGGCTGAAAACCTGTGGATCTTAATTCATTTGAAAAATCAACAGCGCCACTAACAGTTCCATGATCTGTTAATGCACAGGATGTGGCGCCTATTTCTTCTATTCTTTTTGATATATCATCACACTTGCTAAGTCCATCTAATAAGGAATATTCACTATGTACATGCAAGGGGGTGTATTTCATTTAATTCCTCTATTTTTAATTTGCAGCAGTTAAATTTAATTTCCATACCATTTGATTCATCAACTTCGCCCTTTTTTAGTTCGATTGATTTTTTAAAGTAATCTTTCCTATCAATCCAACCAGTAATCCATGCAGTTTTTGCGAAGTCGTTTACAAATTGTACTTTGACAAAAATGTATCTATGAAATTTTTGTTTAGAATGATAACTTTTAACTAAACACTCATGATAAGGTTTTGGCTCAACACTTACAACATCTGTCTTTACTTTATATGAATTTCCTTCACAAGTCAAGTCATAATCTTTATTTTTTTCTTCTATACATTTTAGTACAGACTTAACTGCTTCTAAACCTAAGAGGTCTTTGAGAATATAATAATCTATAGAAGATTCAATCAATCCTAAATCGAAAGCCTTTTCACAAGACCTTTTAATCATTTCTTTTGTAATTTCTATTTTTAGCATTAGTCTTGAACCTTTCCTCCTCCAGAACCATACCTTCCATGAGTATGCTCTGGATGAATATAATTTTCAGTAACCCATTCAATTCCATTTTTTTTAATCATATATCTAATCTGCTCACATTTTGTCATATTTTCACCATATTTTGTTCTTTGCCCTGGTCTTTTCTCTACAATAGGTAATACATTTTTAGAATCTTCAAATGTAGTCATTCCGCAATGACATAAATATTTACAGAAAAATCCTTGCTTTGGATTTACTTCTGGAATAGTTTTTGGTTCTTTTGTATCTCTGATATATTCAAATCTTTTACGAATTATATCTTCTGTTTTTTCTAAATCAGAATCTTGATAATGCACCGTAAATGGTCCACCTTGATTAATAAAGTAGATAGACATAAGGAATGTATGAACATCTGGATACATATGCTTACATGCATAATGATACAATCTTAGTTGTGGATTG
>JABXKB010000382.1 GCA_013375485.1 Promethearchaeota archaeon
ATAATTTTGAAAAAGGTTTTTTATTAATATATTCAAACTGTAAATCCTCATTAAATATGGAGATTAAATCATTAGCATTTTCAGAGATCAAACGATATTTTTCTTCTGATTCTTTTAATTTTTGTTCTGCTTTCTTTCGTTCAGTTATATCTCTAGAAATAATAATTGCTTTTCTTTTATTATCAGTATCTATAAAAACTTTCCCTTTAAGTTCTAACCAGAGATAATGACCATCTTTGCGCCTAACTCTCATCTCATTCTTGCCTTCACCATATTTAAATCCATCCCTTAAAGTTTTAATCGCGATTTTCGTATCATTCGGATGTAAAGGAGTGAATGGAGTTTTTCCAATTATATCTTCTTTTGAATACCCTAATAAATCAAAATAGGTTTTTTCATTGACATATTCATGTTCAAAATTCTCATTAATAATTGTAATTAAATCAGTAGCATTATCTAAAATTAACTTATATTTTTCTTCTGATTCCTTTAATCTTTTTTCAGTTATTTTTGGATCAGGAGACACACCAATTTCCTCGATTTTTTCTTTATTTTATTGGTTTTCTTTTAATTTTAGATATAAATTTAAAAATATCTCTCTTTATACTTTTTATAAAAATGGGAATATTAACCCCTGTGAATTAATGTTTTAGTGACTATGAATATTAAAATCGTAATGTTTTACAGTTATATTTGTATTGAAATAATCTATTTGTTCTTACATCTGATACGAAAAAACGTTTTATTAATAATTCAAAAAATTTTAATTAATAATTCTAATTATTATTATATATATTCAGTCAGTATACCCCGGTACTGCAAAAATCTTTGATAATTAAGCGCTCGTAGTATAGTGGTAATATGCTGGCTTCCCAAGCCAGCGTCCCGGGTTCAATTCCCGGCGGGCGCATTTTTAAAACCTTTTGAACAATTCAATTTCAACAAAAAGTTGAAATGTTATTTTCAAATATTTATATTTTAGAGAAGATATATAGATTTACCAATAAGTTTAGTTACCTAGACTTTTAAGAAAAGTTTTCGAAGGGAAAGAACTATCTTCAATTTCCTCACACAAATCAGAAATTTTCCCAAATAGTAAGATTGCTTTTTCAAAAGTTCCATTTTCTTTATAATCTTTAGCTTCGGGCATTTTAATCATTTTGCTTAAAAGAGGTTTAAATAGTTCTAAGATTTCATAGACATTATCTAAGATTTTTTTAGTTAGTTGTATTTTCTTGTTAATATCATCTTCTTTTGTTAACATATCTATTTTTTCTCCTTTAGCTTCAATTAATTTTAATTAAATATATTTTAGTATACATGTAATTAGATCTTTCGGTTTAACTTTTAAAAAGGTATCTTTACATATAAGAATATCTTAATATGTTTTTTGGGACTATTTTTGTGGCAAATTATTTTATAGGATTTATTTTTTGGGATAAATTTTTAGAATTTTAAGTAAAAAGTATGTTCTTTTATTTTTAGATTTTTATCAAATCTCCTATCAAAATAGAATTTGTGAGTAAAAAATCGTTTAAAATTGAGTAACCATAGATTTTTCTTACTTTAATAAAGCGCAATTAATTGTAATTACTCCTTAAAATTTGATATCCAATAAGATGAACCAACAAGGTGGAGATCTGAATACTTATTTAATTTATTTTTTCTATCTTTTTTAATAAGTCCCGCAAATGGAGGTTTCCCATCCCAAATTTGACTCGAAAAGCAAACATTAAAACTAAATTGAATTTTATACCGTTAAAAGAAATTATTGTTGAGATAAATTTTTCACTATTTTCTAATTCGAGATACATTTTCTTTACACTAATTAGGTTTTTCTCATTTCGAACTTCAAATTCTCGAATAGTATTGAATAAAGTTGTTTGAGGTAATGAAGAATATAATACTTTTCCCTCAATTGTAAAAATTCCCGAGCCTAAAATTTCTTTATCGTCTACACAATCTCTTAATAATTTAATAATATGCTGAAAAATTGGCATAGATGTAAAGTCTTTGGTATCATAAGTTTCATCACTACTTTCATAAAATTCCATATGAGAGAACTCAAAATCTACTTTTTGATAACCTCTAATAATAAAATTCTTATCTACGAAGGCTTGAAAACTATGCTCACAGCATAATTTTGAAGGAATTGAGATTGTAGTCAATTGTTTACTTTGATCAATGACTTTTATAGGAATCTTCAAATTTTTATTGGTAGAGCATTGTGGACATCTAATTTTAATCTCTTGTAAATACTCTTCGTTTCCTTGTTTTATACTATTTTGAGCTTTCATGATTTTTTTTCAATAATTTTCAAAACGTTTTGGCTTAATCTTGATTCTAATTTTGAAAATATTCTTTTTATTCTTTTTTCTTTATATTTATAAATAAATCTTTAAAAATTGTTATTCTTTTGTGTTCAAACTTATTATTCTGATAATTCCAATTATTAAAAAAAAATATGTGATTTGCAGTAGGATAACAATTTTTGTAAACAATGAATTTAAATATACATTTTGATATAAGTTTTTTAGTTCAAAATAAAGTATAGTATAAAAAAAGATTAAAAAAAACAGATTTTTTACAACAAAAATAATTTTATTCTAAAGGATATTAAAAATTAATGCTCTTAAACAGTAAATCTACAAAAAAATAAATATGTATTTAATATGATCACTATGGATACAGCTCAAAATTCAAATCAACCAATTGAAAAGTTACATATGCTTGGTTATGGTCTATTAAGCGTTTCAGACCTTGACTCTGGTGGAAAAATGAATGTTATTTTTCAAAATGGTATCGGAGTATCACTTATTCAAAATATTTTTGAGCTATATAAAAGTGAAATAATAAGTAAAAGGCAAGGGAATTCAATTATTCCATTAGATGAATTTACAATTTATATTCAGTATTTTAAAAATGGAGAAAAAAGTATTTCTGTAATAATATATATGGAAGAAAAAGAACCTAGCGTTCCTGTAAATTTTCCAAAATTATTCTTTATATCGAAAAAAATTAATAAACAAATTCTTTCAAATGCTCCACTATCAAAAATAACTAAAATCTTTGAATCAGAGATCGAGATTCCGAAAACTGAAGGAGTTATTGCAATATTCATTATTGGTTCCACAGGAAGTCCATTTATTTCAAAAATAAATAAAAATAGGTCGAATATAGCAGAACACGAAGTACATATCGGAGGATTCATTTCAGCACTTCTCTCATTCTCCAATACAATTATTGGAGAGGAAACTGGAGCAAAACTAAAAGAAATTAATTTTGGAAACCAACAATTTTATATTATATCAAAAAGCAATGTTATATTTGCTTTTTTGGTTGAAAATATGAATTCATTACTTCAAAGGTACATGTACATTATCGCGGACGAATTTTTATTAGATTTCCGCAAATATATAAAAGAATTTAATGGAGATGTTACTCCATTTAATGAATTTGAAAATAAAATTAACCAATATTTTATAATTTAAAAAAAGTAAGTAAATAGAAAATAAGGCAAAAGCAAGGACTAGAATACGAAGGACTAGATGGCGTAGAAGGGTTAGGTGCAATTAAAAGGGTAGGTGGAAAAACAATTGCGGAGTCTGAAGAGACATGTATTCTCTATGTTATGCCCAAATTCGCGACAGAGAAAGGATTTGCCAACCTGTTTTTACCAAATTTCACGATCGCTAAGAATATCGTTGAATTCGCTAATCAGAAAAAAATTCCTCTCTAATTGGGATTAGATATTCTTGTTTTTTTCTC
>JABXKB010000088.1 GCA_013375485.1 Promethearchaeota archaeon
GTGAGATAAAATTCTGCGATATCAGAGCGTATTCAATCTTCATTTTTTTCAAATAATCAATTTGCCAAATTAGTTCAGTCTGATTGTATTCATCATTAAATATAGAATCAATATAATAACCATAACACTTTGTCATTGATCGAACGCTATAGCGTATTTGAAAATCATTGTAGATTAAAATACTGGAATTATATGGAATATTTTCGGATGTCCATCCAATTAGTTTAATTTTATCATCGGTAATGCGATAATTGGGAATTCCAAAACCTAGACCAGTTATATTTATACCTGAATATGAAAAAACTATTAAAATTGAAGTCAATGAAAATTTAGAAAAAAATTCCAAGTGCTTTATTTTCATGAAAAACTTATATTTTTTAATTTTTTTAATCCATTTTATTATTCCATAAGAACCAAAAATACATAAAGAGGGAATTGAATAAAACTAAAACCTTTCAAACCAATATACCATAAGAAATATTACATCAGCAGATAATTCTTGTGAAGAAATGTTGAATTTTTGAAGAATTACCATCTATTTCTTACTTTTCAAAAAATTTAAGAATTTAAATAGAATATCTTTATAATAGAGTGAATCCTATTGAAGATTTTTTTGAAAAGAATGTTTAAAAAAGTCAAAAATATATTGTTAAAAATCAAAATAGAAATTATAGTTTTTATTTGTTATTTCATACTTTTGATTATTATCAGAATTATAATCCCAAACTCATGGATATTATGGAGTCTCGGATATGAATCAGATAATGAATTCTATTATATGATGGCAGAAGATATTACTTGTATTTTTGATAGAATAATAATATCACCCTTCTGTTATAGGATATTAGAACCATTTTTAATATACATATTGCCATTTGATATAAAATTAAGTTTTACTTTAATAGGCTTTATATCTTATTTTTTAATTGGAATTATGTTATACTTGACACTTAGAATTCATTTTAATAAGATTTATTCAATACTTGGGTTAATATTATTCATAATCTATATAGAATGTACGAATAATTTTCTATATGTAGAATTTGCAGCTGTTTATAATGTTGATCCATTAACTTACTTGTTTTTTATTTGTTGCTTTTATGCGATTTTAAAAAGAAATAAAATATTATACGCTATTTTTCTTTTTTTAGGAGTATTAACAAAAGAATGCATTTTATTTACAATTCCTGTATTTTTTCTTTATGATTATTATAGAAACTATAATAAATTTAAAATAAAAAATGGAATAAAATCATTTTTAAAAAATTCTAAATATATTTTACCCGCAATATTTAGTTTTTTATTATTAAGATTAATAGTTATTCCGTTACCTATACCAGAACATTATGTTTGGTATATGGGATATCATGAAACGGATTATATGTCTTTCGAATTTTTCTTAATGATGATAAACCGTGAAATTGATATGTTTAAAGGAGATGGATTCTCCTGGTATATTTTTGGGGCATGGGGTATTCTTCCGATTTTTTGCTTGTTTAATAATACAGAAGACATATGGAAATGGGTTAGAATTTATGGTATCTTTATTTGTTGTGCCTACATACAATTAATTATAGGAAAAACCTATTTTAGAGCTAGATTTTTGTATGTAGCATATTATCCAATAATCTATTTATCAGTTTTAGGAATTAAACGAATAAATGATTTAATAGGGAATTATATTCAAAAATCAAAAAACCAGATTTACATCATTGGAATAAAGAAAAAGAAAAAGGATTTTCATAATAATTTCTTATTTTTTTATATTGTTATTGTTTTTATGATTGTTTATTATTATTTATTCATAACCGGAGTTATTATTATTATTGCTTCGCTCCTATCATTTCAAATAGTCTATGTTTTTCTGAATTTTAATAATATGAGTTCTGAATTTTCATGATACACGATTCTCGTTAATAACTTGTTGACAAATTCCTTAACTTTTAAATAAATTTCAAGACTTAACATTTATTTCTTAAGTTTCAAAAAACTTATTATTTTTTTCATGGGTTTTTTATATGATTTTGCAGGATTAGAGGAAATAGTTACTTTCTATAATGATGATGTAAAAGCAGGTAAGTTTAACCTAAAATTAATAATTTTAGGAGATGGAGGAATATACAATAAACTGAATATTACCGGGAAGAGTTCCTTTTTTTGAAATAAGTGAATATATTCAATTAGCTGATTTGTGTCTTCTTAGCTTTAAACGTAATGAGATAACGAAAGAGATTATTCCAATTAAAATCCTTGAATATATGGCTATGCTAAAACCCGTCTTGTGCAATTCATTACCCGCGTTTATAGATGAATTTGGTAGGAACAGTGGGATAATATTTGCTAAAAAACAAAATGAATTAATTAAAGAAATTGGTAATCTTATTAATAAAAAAGAACAATAGAAAAAATTTAGTTTAGATGGATTTAATTTTGTTACAAAAAACAATCTATGGTTTAATATAATAACAGAAATCAAAAATACAATAATAAATATAATTAGGAGGAAAAAGAATTCTAATTAATTTAAGAGATATAAAATTTCTAAGCTCAAGATTCTAAATATTCTCCTAATCAAAAAATGGCGCATAATACAAAGTTAAATCTCCGGATTGATAAAGGGTATTATTATAAAAATTTGGTATTAAATATCCGTTCACAAAAGTTGATAGATTCAAATAATATGATATAAAATCATGCGATATCAGAGCGTATTTAATTTTATTTTTTTTCAAGTAATTAATTTGCCAAATCAATTCAGTCTGATTGTACTCATTATTAAATATAGAATTAATATAATAACCATAACACTTTGTCATTGATCGAACACTATAGCGTATATGAAAATCATTGTAGATTAAAATACTGGAATTATATGGAATATTTTCGGAAACCCATCCAATAACTTCAATTTTATCATCGGTAATGCGATAATTGGGTATTCCAAAACTTAATCCTGTTATAATTATACCTGAATATGAAGAAACTATTAGGAATGAAGTTAGTGAAAATTTAGAAAAAAATTCTAAGTGTTTTATTTTAATGAAAAGGATATGTTTTTTAATTCTTTTAATCCATTTTATTATACCAAAAGAAGCAAAAATACATAAAGCGGGTATAGCATAAAACCAAAACCTTTCAAACCAATATACCATAAGCCATATTGCATCAGCAGATATTTTTTGTGAAAAAAAGAGATAATTGATGAAAAATTCTAAGTAGAGGAGTAAGGAAGCGAGAAAAAATGAAAATAAAATCCATGAAGTTAATATAAAAAATAGTCTTTTTTGTTCTTTGAAACAATAATATGAAAAATATATATAAATAATCCCAATTATTCCGATCTTCACAAATATTAAGTTTATATAGTAAAATATGAGATTTTCTTCATTCAAAAAATAAATTGATGGTATTAAACCGAAAATAAATGCAAATAATTCTGTTATTAATAAAATTGAAAAAATACCTATTAGAATTATAAATATTTTTTCAGAATTGTAATAAGATATCTCTTTTTTTTCGTTTCTTATTTTTATAATTCTTAATACAAGCTTTTGAGAGGCGATAAGTATCATAAATAATACTGCAAATAAAGTCCATATTAAAATGGGAGAAGGTATCGTTTCCAAAATGGTAAAAAACCTGGTTGATCCAAAAAAATAAAAGAAATTTCTTATAGTCATGCGGCTAAGAGTAAAATTCATTATAGAATCAAATATGATAAAAAAAATATAAAAAGAAATAATTGAAATTGAAAAAAGTTTCAAATTTAGCTCTTTATTTACCGAAAAAATAGAATAAATCAATATAAAACCTATTCCAATAAATAATGGTAACATATAAAGCATGAAACTCAAAATCAAAAAAAATGATCCTAAAGCAATATACATTGTATTTTGGTTATCATATTTTTTAAGAATGTCTATTTCTGAATTTCTTTTTTTATGATGCTTAGTTATAGTAATAAATAATGATAAGGAAATGAATAAAAGGACATAAGAATAGCTTTTAAATATAAATTCGAATTCTAACCGATAAATTAATTCTGATATCACAAACTTTTCAAAAGGATTATGAATAAATGAAATTGGGCCACAAAAAACGAATATTAGGATTGTAGCCAAAATTGCGTATTTCTCTTTAGAATCAAATAAAATTGCTTTAACAAAAAGATAGATTGAAGTAACTGTTAAATAACAAAAGGGAGCTAATAGAGCATTTATATTTATATAAGGTAATCCACTTAAATTGCCAAATCCAAATATTATATATCCCCAAAATACAGGATAATTAGAATCATAAATCTTATCTTCCAATGGATTTAAGTCTAAATCTCCAATAAAAATTGCAGGACTAATTCCTACCCAATCATCTTCAACTATTAGATATTGTCTTCCTAAAAAAATACCAATAGAAAAAAAGACAATACCTATAGCTACTACTAAAACTATAAACGTATATTTAGAAATCGCAATGTTATTAGTTTTAAAATTAATATTTTGAGCTCTAATCTTCTTAACAAGTAAATCACATACAAATAAACTCAGAATTATGATAAAAAGAATCAAAATTATTGATTCTAGAATTAATCCAATTTGATCGAGAATTAATACTGTAATTCCGATAACACTAAATGAAAGTATTGGATAAAATGTTAACTTAATTAGAAATGGCTCAACTTTAAACCATTTGTGTAAATTACTTTTAAAAAAGAAAATACTATATAGACTTGAACCAGGAAGATAACTTAATCCGATAATAAATACAAAAGCTCTAATAAAATTGATAGGTTTAACGTACTCCCATAAAATCACTGTGGTTGGATTAGAAATAGGTGGGATTAATACGCAAATACACATTAAAGATATTAAAATACATTTTAGCAAATCTTCAGAAATGAATCTAAATTGAAATAAAGTATTATTTTCTTTTTCATGTTTTACGTTGATAAAATAAAATAAAATAGAAATTATTATAACAATTCCAATAAGTAAAAAAAAGGATACAGAATATCCTGAAGGAGTAAGATTTAGAGAAATAAGAATAGTTAAGTATATTATAATAAAAGCTGTAACAA
Organism: Promethearchaeota archaeon; assembly: GCA_013375485.1. GTDB lineage: Archaea > Asgardarchaeota > Lokiarchaeia > Sigyniarchaeales > SOKP01 > Loki-b32. The sequence goes on from JABXKB010000088.1 coordinate 5,075, forward strand.
AAAGGATTTCAATAAGATTTTTTCTTAAATTTCTTACTAACAAATTAGAAAGGTCTTTTCAATTTATTTGAATTGAATAGTTTAGTAAGTTTTTTTATTAAAAATTTATTACAAAAATTCAAACACCCTATTATTAAAAAAAAAAAAATTGAATTTTATAATGGACATCTCTTTTGTAACACCTCATTTAACGGTTTATGGAGGTGGTGGAATATTTATTAGGGATTATGCTAATAAATTAACCGAAAAAGGTCATAAAATAACGGTTGTTGCTCAAAAAATTAACCAAAATGATTATAAATTCAATTCAAACGTATCACTTATAGAGATTGGGGGGCCTTTACCTACAAATCCCTTCCATTGGTTTTTATTGAGATTTACAAAAAAAAAGTTTTTTAAGGTTTTAAATAATATTAAAGCTGATTTAATTATCTCTATAAACTTTCCATCTAATTATTTTTGTTCAAATCTATATAGTCATAAAGATAAAAAACATATTTTCTATTGTCATGAACCGTATCGTTATATTCATGATGAGGATTTCTACTCTAAACTCCCAATATTTCAAAGAATATTTTGTTGGTTTCTAAGAGTGTTTTTTAAAAAATACGATATTAAAAGTGCTTCAGAGGCAGACGCGATTATCTGTAATAGTAATTACACTAAACATAGAGTAAAAAAGATTTATAATCGAGAAGGGTATCTTCATTATTCCATAACTAATATCCCTGAACCAGATAAACTCCATGACATTGACATTTTCAAAGAATTAAAAATAGACCACGATAGACCTATTGTTTTTGTATTAGGGTTAACCCATCATTTGAAAGGTGCAAAAGATACTATATATATCTTTAAAAAAATAATTAAAGAGATTCCAGAAGCTATATTGCTTATTGGTGGTTGGATGATTAAGAAAAATGAAATTATCTGTAAAAAGTTAATAAATAAATTAAAAATCCCCGAAGAAAATGTAATATTTTATGGATTTATAGATGATGAAAAATTAAACTATTTATATGCAAACTCTACTTTAACTCTTTATCCTTCTATTAATGAACCTTACGGACTAATTCCCTTGGAATCGATGAGAATGGGGACTCCTGTCGTAGCATATAAAGGAGGAGGTCCTTCTGAAACAATTAAAGATGGACAAACGGGATTTTTAATTGAAAATTATGATCTCAATGATTTTGCTGATAAAGCAATAAAACTTATTAAAGACAAAAATCTTCGTAATATTTTTTCGGAAAACGCTAAGAATTATATGGAGAACTTTCTTACTTTCAAAAAAGCGGCAGATAATTTAGAATCGATATTAAAATCTTTATTTTCAGAAAAATAATGTATTTTAATATGTAAAAAAAAAATTTAAGGTGTAATCAAAAATTCTTTTGCTCCTTCTATTGAATTCGCGTCTAAAGGAATAAAATGTCGATAGTCTACTTTTTTTAGTAAAGTAAAACACTTTTTTCGAATATCATCTCCATGAATCTCTATGATTATTTTTGGATGAGATTTTAGGAGCAGATTTTTAGAACCTTCAAGGACGGGTATTTCAGTTCCCTCAACATCAATTTTGAGAATATCTGGAAAAATTTTTTTTTTATTAATAAAAGTATCTAATGAAATTGTACGAATTAAATAATCGCCTTTTTCGTTTAAACTTCCAGTAGCATAGCTATCTCCTTCTTTAAACCATGATACTTTATTATGATTTGAAACAGCAAAAGGTATGATTTTAACATTTTTAACCTTATTCAATTTTAACATTCTTTTCAAAAAAATAATATTGCGTGGAACAGGTTCAAATGCATAAACTTGTTTAGAATATTTCGAAAAAAGTAGGCTATATAAGCCAATATTAGCACCAACATCAAAGCAAATGATGTTTTTTAGCATAATTTCTTCCACTTTATTTAATCGTTCTGTTTCACTTAAATTTAGAATGATTGATAAACCCTTACCAGAACCTGCAGCCGCTCCAGCAATTAATTTAAACCCTTTTAATGGACCTTTTAATATAGGTATTGGTAATCCATTTGGGATAAATTTTGTAAAAAATATTAAAACTTTATATAAGAATTTTTTAAAAATCATTTCTCGTATAAAAGAATTGAATTAAGAACTTAAAAAAACTTATTTGCTTTGATTTAATTTAAAACTAAAATATTAAAAAATAAATCTTTTCTATGAAAATTACAATTGTCACACCCACTTTTCCTTATCCTAGACGAGGAGAGTATTACGGACTTGAGCGTTATATCGAGAATCTTGCCTTAAGTCTAAAAAATTTGGGAAATAAAATAAAAATTATTACAACTTTCTGGAATGGTGGAAAGAGGTATGACAATTTTAATGGAATTGAAATTTTAAGACTTTTAGAAACAAAAGCAATATTTAAGGAATTTGGAGCTATTGGATTTCTACATTATATTACTTTTGGATTGAACCTATTTAGAAAAAGGAACTTTAGATTTTATAATGATTCCGATATAGTTATTTTAAATATTCCAATACCATTTTCTGGTTTTTTTAAAATAAAAAATATCCCATGTTTTTCTATTTTTCATCACTATGTGCCTGTAGAGTCTATACAGGAATATATGACAATCCCTTTTTATAGGTTTTTAGAAAAATGGCAATATAATAAACTCAAATATGTTGTTACAATTTCCCTTACTTCAAAAATAGCTTTAATAAAAGAATTTGGATTAAAAGCAGAAAATATTGAAATAATTCCGCATGGAATTGATGTGGAAAAATTTAATCCATCAAATAGTACAATAGAAATAAAAAATAAATATGGAAATAAGATTTTACTATTTACAGGACTAATGATTCCAAGAAAAAGAGTTCCTATTTTATTAAAGGCAATAACTTATGTAATAAAAGAAATTCCAGATTGTCATTTGATTTTAACTGGTAATGGGCCCTTCTTGAAAGAGTATAAAAATTTAGCAAGCTCATTAGGAATTCAAAACTGCACTACTTTCTTGGGTTTTGTTGATGATGATGAGCTATTAAAACTTTATGCCTCTTCTGATATTTATGTTTTTCCTTCAGAATTAGAGGGTTTTGGACAAGTTATTTTAGAAGCCATGGCGAGCGGGATACCTGTTATTTGTGCAAATAAGCCTCCTATGTCAGAAATTATTGAAAATGGAGGGTTAACTTTTATAACAAACAATTCAAAGGATCTCTCAATAAAAATCATTAGTCTTTTAAATAATCATGAAAAATTAGCTGAATATAAAAAGAATGCACTTGAAGTTGCTAAAAAACATAAATGGTCTAATGCAGCAAATCTTTATTATAATTTCTGCAAGCAAGTAATTATCAGAAATGAATAGGTAATTTTACTTAATGATAAATAAAAGATTTATCAATAAATTTTAATAAAAATCTAAAGCTAGTTAAAAGTTGTTTTAATAAATCTATTAATTCTAAATATAGATATTTTCTCTGATATTTTTGATATAATTATACTTTATCATTAATTGACTTAACTTATTAAAATGATAGTCCATACACATCTTTTAAAAGAATGGATACATTACATCCTTGTCAAACTGAGATTTCCATTAAAAATTAATTGACAAAAATTAAAAATTATTTATGATTTCTTTATTAAAAAATATGATTTTTCCATTATGAAAATTACCTTATTATCTCCTTATTTTCCCTATCCTAGAAGGGGTAAATTCTATGGGGTTGAGAGATATACAGAAAATCTAGCAATTGGTCTAAAAAATTTAGGGAATGATGTAAAAATTGTAACAACCTATTGGAATGGTGGTAAAAGATATGATAATTATAAGGGGATTAAAATTTTAAGAATTTTAGATACAGGAGCTATTTTTAAAGAATTTCAAATTTTGGATACCTTAAATTACATTACATATGGATTGAATTTGCTTAGAAAAAAAAATTTTAAATTTTACAGAGATTCTGATGTAATTCTCTTAAACACTCCTATGCTGTTTACTTGGTTTTTTAAAATAATAAAAATACCAGTCATTCCAATATTTCATCATTTTCTATAAATCTAAATATGAAATGGTAAAGTGAGTAATGAACATAAAAAAAATATTAAAAAGGATATACAAATTTTTTAGAGATCTCTATTGGTTTATTGTATTTTTAAATGTACAGGTTCATCATCGATTAGAAAAGAAAGGATGTAGAACTCATCAAAATATAGTAGCAATATCTGAACAATCAAAAAATCAATTAATCTATTTTTACAAAATAGATGAGAAATGCATTAAGGTTATTCCAGATGGTATTGATCTTCAGAAATTTAATCCTTCTAATTATTCAAAAGATATTAGAGAAAAATACGGAAATAATATTTTATTATATACTGGACTTATGATTCAACGAAAAAAAGTCCCAGTATTGTTAAAAGCTATGCCTCATGTAATTGATGAAATCCCTGATGTACACTTACTTTTAACAGGTAAAGGTCAATTTTTAACTAATTATATAAAATTATCAGAATCTTTGGGAATTCAGAAAAATGTATCTTTTTTAGGATTTGTAAATGATAGAGATCTTCTAAAATATTACGCAACCAGCGACATTTATGTATTTCCTTCTGCTTTAGAAGGTTTTGGGCAAACTCTTTTAGAGGCGATGGCAAGTGGTACTCCAGTTATTTGTGCAAATAAACCTCCTATGTCAGAAATTATTGAAAATGGAGGTTTAACTTTTAAATTAAATAATTCAAAAGAATTTTCGGAAGTAATCATAGATTTATTAAAAAATAGGGAAAAATTAAGAAGACTTGCAGAAAATGGACTTAAAATTGTAAAAAAATATGAATGGTCTAAAGTAGCTGAAGAGTATTATCAGTATTGCAAAAAAATAGTAAGATCCAATTATCTGAAAAATAAAATAAAAAAAAATAAGTTTTGAAGTGATAAGTAATTAATATCTTTATAGATTAAGATTTGTTAAATATGAATATATAGAGAAATATGATTTTCCAAGGATTTCATAAATTATATGAAATTGTTAAAAGGTTTGAATTAAAAAATAATCTTAAACATCAATTCTTTTTGAAAAATTTAACGCTAAGTTTAATGTATTATTGTGCTGGTAAAGACCTTAAAAAAAAAAGTGCTAAAAGTAGGAGTTTGAAAGAGTTAGTTGACCTAGCATTAAATTATAATTATTCAATTTGTAAGTATCTTCCTCCTATGTTAATTTTAACAGCCCAACAGATTAAAAGTGAGCTGAATAAATTTAGTAAATTACTTATTTCTAAAAAACCTAAAACAGTTCTAGAAATTGGAACTGCAAATGGAGGCACATTATTTTTATTATCACGATTATCCAAGCCCAATTCTGTTATTATTAGTGTAGATTTGCCAGAAAGTCCTTATATGGGAGGAATTGATTATAAATCTAAAATATTTTTTAAATCTTTTGCCTATAATCACCAAAAAATAGTAATGATCAGAGAAGATTCACATAAACTCTCTACTTTAGAAAAAGTGAAAAAACTCTTAAAAAGTAATAAAGTGGATGTTCTTTTTATTGATGGAGACCATACTTACAATGGTGTAAAAAAAGATTTCAATATGTATCGAAATCTCGTTAGGAAAAATGGAATTATAGTATTTCATGATATAATTGAAATAACAAACGAAGATGGCGTTGAGGTTAATAAATTTTGGAGCGAAATAAAAAAAGATAATACCTATATAGAAATTGTTGAAGACTGGAACCAGGATTATGGTGGAATTGGTATAATAATAAATGGATAATAACAACCTTATTTTAAAGAAAAACCAACTTAATTATGAGAATTGTAAAAACTATAAGAGAAAATCTTTCTCAAATCTTTGCTATTGCAGAAAAACATATTAGATTAAATTTAAGATATAAAGTCAAGTTTGTGTTAAATTTAGTTTTTCCAATAGTTTCAATCCTCATGCCATTAATTATCTTAGAGAATATTTTTGAATTTAATGCTGAATTTGGATCTTGGAATAAAGATAATTTCAGAATTTATTTATTTCTTGCTTATAATATTTATCTTATTAGTAATCTGGCAAATGTCCTACCTACTGAATTTTATTTAGAAAAATTCTGGAAAACATTACCTAATCTATTTGTTGCTCCAGTTAATCATATATATTTATTATTTGGACTTTTTTTATCACATTTAATAATGATTTCTGTTCCCTTCATAATTCTCTTAACTATTTCTTATATTTTTTACCCTATTTCTGTTTTTACCCTTTTAATTATTATTGGGGCATATTTCCTTATTGCTCTTATTTTTAGTGGAATCGGTTTAATAATAGGTATTTTTGCTATATCCAATGAAAATATAATGGGGATTTTACAATACATTTTGATGGCAGTTTTTTGGCTTAGCTGTATTACATATCCATTTGAAATGTTTCCTAGTTGGCTTCAAGAATTGATTAACTTAAATCCACTTTTTTATATTTTTGATTTTTTGCGTTTAATTTGGATAGATGATAACATCATTTTTACTATAAATGTAAATCCACACAGTTTTATCATTTTAATAGTGTCAGTTGTCGCATTTCCATTGATGGGATTACTTCTTTTTAATTTTATCTTTAAAAAATATGGAATTGTAGGTTATTAAACGAATGTCACATAATATTATAGAAATCATAGATTTGAAAAAAGAATTTAAATTAAAAGGTAAAGATAAAATTACTGCTTTAGATAATATTAATTTCACTATTCAAAAAGGTGAAGTTTTTGGATTATTAGGGCCAAATGGTGCTGGAAAAACAACCTTAATTTCAATTTTAACTACCCTTATTCAACCTACAAGGGGATATGCTCTAATTGATGGCATTGATATTGTTAAATATCCTAAACTAATAAAACCAAAAATAGCTCTTATGTTAGATTTTAAGTTATTATATAATCGAATTACTGCTTATGCTAATTTAAAATTTATTTGCAAAATGTATAGAATTTCAAACTACAAGGATAAGATAAATCAAATTGTTAAAGATTTTGGAATGGAAAAATGGCTTAATCAATATGTCTCAAATTTTTCAATGGGGATGAAAATGAAACTTGCTCTTTGTAGAACCTTACTACTTGAACGAGATATTTTACTTCTAGATGAGCCGACTTTAAGTTTAGATGTACAATCAAAATCTTTTATTATTGACAAATTAAAAGATTCAAATAGCACTATTTTCTTAACAAGTCATGATATGAGTGTTGTAGAAAGACTTTGCGATAGAATTGCATTTATTAACCACGGAAATATTTTGAAGATTGGTGATAAAGATAGTATTAAGAAGTTAGCCCAAACTGAAATCATATTGAAATTGAAAATCCTTGAGAAAAAAAATGAACTCAAATCAGATTTAAATCAATTAAACTACATCCTTAACATTTCTGAAGAACCAGAGGGTTTGGTTCTTTCCCTCAAGGATAGGAGTTATTATAGAGATCTCTTTTTAATTTTAAGTAATTATGAAATATTAAGATTTAATGAAATAGAACAATCTCTTGAAGATCTCTTTATAAAATTTGCAAATCAATAATATATAGAAGAAGTGAAAATCTGAGATCAATAAATATTTATCATAATTGAATAATTTAAGAAAAGGCAAAGTGAAAATATATTTAACTATTATTAGATAAAGTGGATTATGTTAGATCTTATAAAAATAGTATTTTTAATTAAACACAGAATAAAACTTATAATATTACTTATATCTTTATTAAGTATCTTTTTTATATCTTTAAAATTATTTAACATTGAAAATATATTAGAGAATTCTAATAATCTTGTACTGATCTATTTGTTTCAACTTTTTCTATTATTAAGTACAATTTTTACAATATTATTCTTACCTACTTTTCCCATCTTTTTTGTTCTATTTAAATCTAATAAATTTAATATTCTAGAAAAACTTGGAGTTATGATTGTTTCCAATTTATCGTTTTATGTAATAACTGGATATATCGGATCTTTCCTTAATTTGGCAATAACATTCGAATATTTCTTTTTTACTTTGATAATTTCTTACTTTTTTATTCTGATAATAGGAATATCTCGAGAGTACCATAGAGGAACGGATTCTTTTCTTAAAGAAATTAAATTTAAAGAAGATAAACTAATGAATGAAAAGAAATTTTCATTACGGGATTTTATTAAAAGAAGAGTTTCTTTAAATGTGATTCTATTAAGTGTATTCATAATACTGACATGTCTGTTAAATGTTGTGAATTCTAAATTTTTTGCCGGAATAGATGCTTGGCATCATATCTCAATAGTGAAATATATAACAGAAATACATTATATTCCAATGGATGAGTATTATGGAGCTTTAGGATTGCATATATTTGGAGCAGTTATTAACTTTTTTTCTGGAATAGATTTAATATTATTATCCAAATATTATGCTTTTTATACAATTCCCTTATTTTCTTTAATTGTATACAATATTTTTATGAGGATTTTTAAAAATAAAAATTTAGCAATTTTTGGTATATTTTTATTAATTTCATCATTCGGATTTTCTTATTTTATGTTATTTCAATTTTGGCCATCAGGTATTACGTTAATACAAGGATTAGTTATTTTTTTTATTCTTTATACTAGATTACAAAGTTTAACACAAGAAGAAAGGCCAAAAAAAGAAATAATTTTCTCAAATATTCTATTTTCATACACATTATTAACGTTTATATTTATAAGCTCTTTTTTTACTCATTCTTTGATAACAATGATTTTAATATTCTCTTATCTATGGGTTTATCTAATATATTTTGTTAAAGATTATAGAAGAGGTTTTGATTTTCTGATCTTAGTATTATTTTTTGGTATTTTTTTGATTTTTTACTACTTTAAAATTAGTATAGGTCATTTTCAGCATTTTCTTCTTATTAAGGCTTTACCGTTGTACTTTTTACTTTTTGGAACCTTAGTTTTTATTTTAGTAATAACGTTGATTGTGTTACAATATCGTAGATCACTCGATTTCACAAAAGGTATATTCAGATCAATACTAGAAGGTAAAATAAAAAAGAAATATAAAAAAATGGAAGATAAATTTATAATTCCATTTCTTTTTGGTTTAACAATTATTATCTCTTTTATTTTTACTTTATTTACTCTCTTTCTTTTTAATATTGATATTACATATATTTTTTATTTTTCAGATATGATTCTCATTTCTATATTTTCAATTTGGGGTTTTCTTATTTTTCAGTATAAACCAAGAGGAAAACCTCTATTTATCTGGGGTTTAGCATTAGATTTCTTTATATTAGCAATATTTTTATTCGATGCGATGATTGGAATTACCACTTTCTTTCTAAGAGTAATTAATGTATCTTTAGTAATGATTTTGATTGGATTTTTATCTTATCTATATAAAATAATTAAAATTAACTACTTTCATAAGAGAAAATTTAAATTTTTTTTAATCTTTATTGTACTTTTTTCAATGTTTACCTCATATTCATATGATTTCGCTACTATAAATCATTTTGATTTAAAAGAACGAGAAGTGAGGTCTATTCAATGGTATTCTAATTATAGTTCTAATGGAAAAATAATTATATCCAATTTTGGTTGGCATGGTATTTTCTTATATTATGATTATCCTTATGAAGAGAAAAATCAAGAACTTTCATTAACCTCACTGCATTACTTCTTTTTAATAGAAAATCAATTTCTTCATCCAAATTTACACATTTCAAATGATTCTAATATTTTAAAAGATTGGAAATCATTTCATAATACTGAGGTTATTTTAGTTTTACCAGAGGATTACTATTTACCCTTTAGCTGGAGATTTTTTGATTCCCTAAATGAGGGGGAAATAGAAGCATATTATAATTTAGATTATTTAAATAGAATCTTTTCAGCTAAAGCAGTTAATGGCGAAGAAATACCATATTATTGGGTTATTTAGGATATATATATTATACTGAAGAAATTAGCATAATAATAAAGTATTTTAATCTAATTTTAGGAAGTATTGTAAATATTTTTAAGAAGAAAGTCTATTTTTTATTATAGTAAGGA
>JABXKB010000089.1 GCA_013375485.1 Promethearchaeota archaeon
TAATATCAATAAGAATGGAGTAAAAGCATATTGACTCATTATTAGAAATAACATTGCAACAAATAAGCGAAGAAAGTCTTTATGTTGCATCATTTCTTTACGATTTAGCAATTTCTTAAGATCATGAAGCCAGTTTCTTGGAGGTGTATTTATCTTAGGCTCTTTTACTAATAGAGTTACAACAATCCCCACAATGACTAATAATAACGCACCTCCTCCAATAAAGATGGAATGGACTTCTCTAGAAAAAGTTTCCGTTCCTTCTGGTAGAAGAATTATTGCAGGAATCCAAACAGTCATAGAACCCATATTTGTAAATATAAACAAGATGGAATTAATTCGGCCTCTTTTTTCTATAGGAATTAAATCTCCAATTAAAGATTTATTTGTAACATGAAACATATTTGAAGTAATTGCTAATAAAAACCCTCCAATAAATAATAAAAGTAGAAAATATGTTGTTGAAATAAAGAATATCATTAGCCCTGCTGTTGCTACCATACCAATCAAAATTATAGGAATCCGCCGTCCACGATTTGTACGTAAATTATCAGAAATTGCTCCCCATACTAAATAAAAAATTGTACCAAATATTCCAGCTAATGCAACCATAATAGAAACACTAAAATAACTCACATTTCCAATGGTACGTGCGAAAGAAGATAACCATTGTCCTTCGATTTCTGAATAAAGAGTTGTACCAAAAGCTAAGAGACATAAAGCTAGAATCCAAGCTTTACGAATTTTTGACTTGTTCTTCTTCTTTGAAGTTTTATCTAAAGAATCAAATTCATCATTATTTTCCATAAATTTATTTAAACCCTAAAGGTTATAAAGGTTTCTTGCAGAAACTAATTTATTTGAAAGTTACTTATGTTCTATTTACTCAGTTTTGTTAGAGAATTATCTTCTTATAATTAGTAAATTTTTAGAAATGCTTTACCCATCGAGAAACTCCGATGTCAAATCGATATAAATTTTCTTGAACATTCCTTGTATTAATTGGATCATTCCAAATTAATTTTAGTTTAACAAATTTTTCATCAGGAATTCTAAAGCTTAGTTGTCCAATTTCTTGAATGCTATCGGGTTCAAGTGAACATAAATGGTTACCTTCTTTGATCACGGTATTTTTTGGTGTTAATAATTTCCATTTAAGGTTAACATTATTTACTGGCTCCCAATAATCATTGCATACATAAACAGGAGAATGATATATATCACCATTTTTGTATACTTTTTTTGGCCAATCGACCATTGCATAAATTGGTTCGAATGCATCTTTAATAACATAATATCCTTTTTTGGGTGTGCGATAAAAATCAATTACTGACCAAGTAATAGAGGGGAAACAGTCAACACCTAAAAATGTTATAAGCCCTGCAAGGGGTCTGTATTTAATTTGACGAAACATTTCAGTAGTGGCTTTTAAGCATTCAGCTTGCCATTCTTGACTTGTTCTAATAAATTCTTCTAAAGATTCACATTGATTAGCTTTAATCCACTTTTTTTGAACTTTTTTTTGAAAACAGTGATTTTTCTCTAATAAAACCCACCAATCTTGAGGAGGAGGCCATGATACAGGATTAGGATAAAATTTTGTAAAATTCTCCAATTTTGGGAATGCTTGTGCACCATATTCAGTTACAAAACGAGCTTTATCTCTTAATTTTCCATTAAGACCCCACCATTTGATATGATAACGATAATCTTTCTTATGATTACCATTATACCAACCCGCATAGTAATGAAAATCAGTATAGAATTTTTTAAATTCATATATTTTTTTATCTAATTTTGGAGAGCGAAAAATTGTAAATGGTAATTCACAAATACCAGAAAAAGGTAAGACTATATTTTGCCCATTTTCAATTTCCTTTATTAATAAATACAATTCAGGATCAAGTTTTACACTATTAGAATTAAAAAATAATCCAAATGGATAGAGATCAAAATACTTACCTGTTATCCATAAAAGAAATATTAATAAGCTAAATCCAAAAATAAAACTAAATAATCCAGAGACAATTGGCAAAGATAAAGTTAAGGTTAAGAGATTAAAAAATGAAATTCCTAACCAAAAAGAAAAAAGAATTGATATAATAAAGAAGATTGAAGAATATTTAATTATTTTCTTATTAGGAGCATAGAATGGTTCATTATGTGCACACCATATAGCTATAGATGGATGTGATTGGTGTGTCTTAATCGCAATTTCTGCCTGTCTTTTTATTTCAGGGAAAATTTTTTTACTATAGACCCATTGTAATGGTAAATCTTGCCAAAGAACAAGCCCTTCCTCATCACATGCTTCATAAAACTCTTGACGAGAGAGATGTGCATGAACTCTTAAACAATTCATATTTGCTTGTTTAAATAACATTAAATCCTTTATGAAATCATTTTTAGTGGCTGTTGCTAATCTTTGCCAAGGAGGATAATTTGTGCCTTTTAAAAAGAAACTATGTTTATTGAATGTTATTGTCCATTTACCTCCATTTTTCCCGCTTCGCTTCATATGAATTTCTTTAATACCAATAGTTAAATTATAAGAATCTAAAAGGATCTTTTTAAAATCAGTTTCATTCAAATAGCACTCAATCTCTAATTTATAGAGATTCTGTTCGCCATAATCATGAGTCCACCATAAAATCGGATTATTGATCTCTAAATTAAAATAATATTCATGAAGTCCAGGTTTGAGAATTATTGGAAATTCCTTTGATATCAGTTCTCCATCAAAATTTTTTGGTATATAATTAATTTTTATCAATGCTTTGATTTTTTTAAGCGTTGTAATTGAAACATAAATGTGTTCTAAAGCTAGATTAATTGATTCTAGTTGAGTCGTTTTTCGTGCTGAATTAATAAGAATTTTATCAGATTCTCCAATAATTATATTATTCCATATCCCTCCCGGATTTGAATGAGGATCTGAAGCATCCCAGTGTCCGAAAGTTCCTAAAATTTGCTTTTTACTACCTAAATCCTTTTCATTCATACAGGCTACTCTTATGGTGAGTACATTTTCAGACTTTAAATACGAATTAATTAAAAAACCAAATGACTCGAAGTAACCCTCATGATGCCCTAAAGAATAACCATTAAGATAAATATCTGCATAATAAAAAATTCCTTTAAAATAAAGATAAATCAATTTTGATTCTAATTTAGTACGACCTCCTATATCCTCTAATAGAAATTCTTTACGTGCCCATATAATTTCTGGATTTGCTTTATAATAATGCGGAACTTCTAATTCCCAATGACATGGAATATTTACTTCATGCCATGAGGAGCTATCAAATTCAGGAGAGAAAAAACCTAATTCTTTACCTATATCATTAGGATCAGCTTTTATCTTCCATTCTCCATTTAATGAAACAATAAATTTCATTTTAACAATCTTTTTCTTTAGTAATCATTCAATATTTCAAATTATAATAAGTTCGAATTAAACCTTAAGTTATAATATCTCGTTTCTTTTAGAGAAGATAATTTCATTTAATTTATGTTTATTTTTAATTAAATTTAAAAATATAATTTATTCATAATTTCTAACTAAAATTAATAACCAAATAAGCTATTTTTAGGGTATGAAATTTAAAATACCCAGAAATTAAGAATTATTATAAACTTCTATTTAGAGCCTTTACTTCTTTAACATTTTTAATTAAAATAATTATTTTTCCTTTTCTTTCTCAGAACTATTTTAAATTTTCAAATAATAAAGTTAATAATATTTGAGAGTTTAAATAAGCAAAAATAATAAAAAAAACTGATTAGAATGAACAATCAATTCGATCAACTCCATAAAATAATTGTAAAATTAATGAGGAAATTTAAGGTCCCGGGATTAGCAATTAGTATTTTACATAACGGAAAACCCGTTTATGAAAAGGGATTTGGTGCCCGCAATCTGGAGAAAAATTTACCTATGACACCAAATTCATTGATTGGGATCGGAAGTATCTCGAAATCCTTTACTGCTCTTTTAATATTAAAGTTACAAGAAAAAGGTTTCTTGGATGTAGACGATCCAGTGAATAAATATTTAGAAATTGAACCTTTTATAAGCCATCCTGATATTCATATCGCCCATCTGTTATCACATAGCAGCGGAATACCTTCAGTTGATGCGCAATGGCTCCCTATTGCGATTACTTATGGAGATTATCAGCGAATTTATCCAATATCTTCCCTCGATGATTATTTATTTCATATTTCAGAAACTAAAACTGAAATCTTCTTTAAACCTGGTAAAAATTTTTTTTATAATAATGATATGTTCTCACTTCTAGGAATGATGATTGAAAAAGTAGCAGGAAAAACATTTGAGGAAGTTTTAAGTGAAGAAATATTGAAACCATTAGAAATGACCCGCGCTACTGTAAATCGAGAACATCTTGAAAATGATCCATTACAGGATTATATTACTGGCTATATTCATAAAGGTTCAGGAGCAAAAGTGGAATTTGATAAACCGAAGTTACCTTTTTCGAAATTTCTTCAAGCACCCGGAGGTATATATACTTCTATGCATGAAATGTTAAATTATGCTTCATGTTTATTACAGAAGGGTATTTTCAAGGATAAACCAATAATTAAGTCAGAATCTCTTGAATTATTATGGACTCCCCAAATTCAATCTCCATATGGCTATGGTAAAGATCCGAAATACTGTTTTGGTTGGATTCGGGAAGAAGATTTTTTGGATCATACACTTATTCATCATGGTGGAGGGTTGGGTGTGAGTACTTCATTTTTTGGCTTAATTCCTGAGTTAAACATTGCTGTAAGTGTTGCAGAGAATGATGATAGTGGCATATGTGGCATAATTGGAACCTGTGCTTTAACAATAATAGTTGGAGAAAACCCTCGAAAAATTAACGAGAGGATAAAATTATTGGAAGTTTATGAAAAGATCGCCGGAAAATATAAGTCCTCTTTAGGTTTGTATGAATTAGAAGTTACTTTTAAAAGCTTCTCAATTCATATTAAAGTTGAAACAGATGATGGAGTCTTTAATTTTCCTCTTATTATTGAAGACTTCGATGAATTAACATTTAAATTATTCTCTACAATTCCCTCATCACTCCAAAAAGTTAAATTTTATCGAGATTCTAAGGCGGGAAATGTGGAATATGTAACCTATGACCGATATATTTATCATAAACGCTAAAACCAATTAAAACTGGTTTATTAGTTTATACAATCAAATTGATTGTTTGAAATATTCCTTAAAATTCGTTTTTAAATAATTTCTCTTCATTTTTAGATATGAATAAATATATATTAGCTAACTTTATTTTATATTTAGTTGCTTTTATGCACTGTAAGAGGATTGAATTATGGAATTTGAAGAAGAAGATAATGCTAATATTCAGAAAGTAGTTTTTGTAGGTTTGGATAATGCTGGAAAGAGTTCAATAATTCTTTCACTTCTTAGAGAAATTTCAAAATTTGCAGTGATAAAACCAACAAGAAATGCTGAGAGAAGAACTTTTGAATTTTTAGGCATGAACATATCGGAATGGGATCTTGGAGGTCATGAAAGATACCGTAAACGTTATCTAGAAAAAGCAGAGTTAATATTTCGGGGAACAAATATTTTAATTTATGTTGTTGACATACAAGATTATGAAAGGATTGCTAAGACCTATAGTTATTTAAAGGACATTATAGATAGATTTACTGAAATGAAGTTAGAACCTCCAATTCACATTCTTTTTCATAAAAATGATCCAGACATTGCTGATGGCGTACAAGTCAAGATAAATAACACAATATCATATTTAGAAGGTAAAATTGGAGATTTTCAAAATTATCATAAAATCTCTTTTTATAAGACAACCGTTTTTGATTTATCTTCAATTATAAATGCCATGTCTAAGATTCTTTTAAGTTTATTTCCAAGATCTAAAGTAATTGATGCTGCTATTCAAGGATATGTTAATAAAACGGGAGTTGAAGGAGTCGAATTAATAGATGATAATTCCTTAATTATTAGTTCTTGGTATAAAAATGATGATACTAGAACGATATTAAATTTATTATCCCCATATTTCTTAAGATTAAATGATGGATTCAAACAACTAGAGAATATTGAAGATGAGAATAAAAATTACATAATTGTTGAAAGATATGAAAAATATTTTATTTTCAAACAATTTACACTCATTAAAGGGGTAACACCATATTATATATCAACTTGCACAGACGAGCCTTTTTTGAATCAATATGAATTTAATGCTTTAATCAATTTATTAAAGGATATAATTTCTCACGAGGCTTAAATAAAAAAAAAATTGAAATGAGGATTGATACGTGAGTTATAATTAAATTTGAGTGATCTATCTCTTACGATGCTACTTAATCACCAAAAACCCCAACTTAATAACCTAGTAAGACCACCGAACAAGAAAATAACAAGCCCTATAATTCCTAAAATAAATCCTGCTATTGCCATTGACTTATTCTCATCTCTACTTATTCCTATGCCCCCTAATATTACTGCTACTATTCTTAAAAGAGGAAAACCCAAAAGGAATGTACCATAAAGAAAGCCAAAAATAAGACCTAATATTGCGCAAACTAAAGCTCCAGTACCATACTTAGTTTCTCCTACAGCTTTAGTGTATTTATATTGGTAAGGTTGAACTCGGTAAGGTTGCGAAGTTGCCTGTGCTGTCAGTTGTGATTGTGCATCTGTTCTTGGATGAGTTTGTGGTATGACTGCTTCCTTAAAAACTTTCCCGCAGTCTGGACATACGTTCCAAGACTCCTCTACCTCACGACCACAATTCGTACAAAATTGACTCATTATAATTTAACCTATATTCATCCTCAATATAAATATTTAATTTTTTTTAATCTATTTCAATATATTTATTTTCTATTACGAAGAGAATTGATAGATTTAAAACATTTTCAATAAACAATTCATTTTTATTGAATATTTAAATTGTTCTATATCTCTTGGCCAAGCTCCAAGGTTCGATCACGGATTTGCGAATTATTGCTAATTTTACAATTTGGTGCGATTATAGCTCTTTCTAAAACTACGTTATCTCCAATTTCACAGTTATTACATACTATACTTTCTGTAATTATGCAACCTGCACCAATTTTAATTTCGTCCCATATAACACTCTTCTCAATCATCGTATCTTCTCCAATTGTTACATTTTGCCCTATAGATGTCAACTCTTTAATTTTAACTCGGCTCTCCAACTTTACATATTCTCCGAAACATGTTAGTCTGTCAATTCTAATATTGTGGCCTGAGTGTATAATACCCCTTACATAAATACCGTCATATTCAACACCATTAGGTAAAATTGGCCAAACATATTTACGTAACATATCCCAATTTGCCCATAAATATGTTTTAAAATTCCCTGCATCCATCCAATAATAATTTTCAACAAATCCATAAAGATCAAAAGTGTTTTCGAGCAGATATGGAAAGACATCGCCTCCAAAATCCATTAATCCCGTTTCATGAAGAATACTACCGATTTCTTTTCTAAAACAGTATATACCCGTATTAATTATATTGGTGTGTAAAAACAGATCTTCTCTTTGAGCCATGCTACTTAAATATAATTCCATTGGTGCGGGTTTTTCTAAGAAAAGATATATTTTTCGATTTTTATCTAATAATACAACACCATACTGAGAAATATGGCTTTCAACAGTTTTCATTGAAATTGTTGATATTCCACCTTTTTCGGAGTGGAAATCCATGAAACGCTTCATTGGAAGATTAGTCACGATGTCTGCCATTGATACAACCACATTTTCAGAGTCTAAATTGTCTCTTAAGAGTCTATAAGCATCCGCAGTCCCTCTACTATCTTGAATTTCACACTCTAACTCCACATCATCCAATCTGTCTGGAGTCCAAGTCTTATTAATATACTCTTTCATCTTCCTTCCCTTATACGCTAATGCTAGTATAATATGTTTTATACCTGCATACACTAAGTGTGCTATTGCATAATCAACCATAGGAACATTTGTGACCTTTACAAGCGGTTTGGGAATTAAAGAAGTCAAGGGCATTAATCTTTTACCCTTACCACCTGCTAAGATAATCGCAGACCATTCTCTCAATTTTTGAATCTCTTACAAATTTACATTTAATATAAAAAAATTAATAGATTTAAATGTAATTTTAATTGAGATTTAAAACTTATCTATTGAAACTAAAACTTGTTTATAAAAAAGCTTAGAAATTTTTAGATAGTCATATTTAACTAAAAGATTTCTTGAAATTCTAAGTTTATAATATGATAAGTTTATGTTATGTATTATTCTAATGAATTTCTAATTTCTTTCGCTGCTATGTGAGGTAATTTTCTCGCAACTCGCATATCATCAGCCATTTCAGCACCTCCAATAACCTCATGTGGGATAATATCAGCAAACATATGAAAATCAGCATCATAACCATATGGACAACAATTAAATAAAATATTGCGGTTTTTATCAATCTTTAAGTCATCTAATGCTTGAAAAATCATTTTAAGTGATATTGCTAAATCTTCAATTTGATTAACTTTTAATTGAGAAAATCGTCGAATATGTTCATTTGGATGAAATCTTATGTGATAATTTCTTACAGGGCTTCCTGTAGTATAAAAAGTCCAAAACTCTGTTTCTAATATGATGCGATCAGACCCACCATGAGAAGTTTTACATAAATGGCACTTATCTCCCATTTCTTTAAAAGCTTCAAGATATCCCTCCAATCTACTTCCATGGCCATCCATATTTAGATCTATGTAAATTTGACTATGAATTCTTGGTTGAGATCCTCCAACTTTAGTTCCTATATTGAAAAATGGCATTACAGGAATATCATAATAATCTCTATTTATAGATTCCTCAATGCAATAAAGGATTGCTGCTCTCATAGAAAGAAAAATTCCAGCTAGCACATCCATAGGAATTAAATTAAAACACAAAGAGGGATAGAAATATCGAGAAATCGTTACTAAATTAATTCCTCTTGAAAGTTTCAAATGAGAAGGAAGGTTTTTAACGATATTCTCACTTATATCTGGATCTATAATCCTTGCCATTGAAGGATACCGATTTATTAAAGTTAGAGCCTTACAAGCATCTGGAATCCTTTCTATTCGATGAGGTGCGTCTGAAAATGGATTATCTCTCCTTATTTCATCTTGAGTAATAATCATAGTATAACCATCACTAAGAGGAGTCCCCCAATCATCGTAAACGATCTTACCTTCCGTAATGGAACTGAATACATCCTTATATTTGCCCAAAACTTTTTTTGAACAATCCAAAAAATTTTTTTCCCCCTCTTCAGATTTAAAACCTCTTGGCCTCTCACTTCGTATGGGAGATATGTAAGAATAATGCCCATAGTATCTACGCTCTTTTCTAAGACCAAAACCTTCAGTATGTATACTTACGGTTGATAAAGGGTCCCATCTTTTAATTGGAACATCATAACTTGTTTTATTCTTAAAATTCTCTTTATTTATTATGCCCCATTCCATAAATTTAGGTTTGTAATAATCAGGGCTTTCATTTTCATCAGAAATAAAAATTACCTCTAATCTTTTTTACCATAGATTTTATAAATATTATAATTCTGTATTTTTATAATTCCAAATCAAATATAAAATTGTCAACATGTTAAAAAAAAAGAAAAAAAAGGGAAAATCTTTTTCTAATCAATTTATACTAATTCTATGAAGATCTGCAATGGTACGTTAGTATTCTAGGCGTTTAATTATTTTATAGGTCTTGAATTCTCTAACTGGTTCATCTTTTTCATTTAAACGCTCAACCGGGACTCTTACAAAATTTTCATCATCAAAGCTTTCAATTTCAGTCTCTTTATATTTGGCCATGTTATCGGCCATCTTTAGCTCTCGAAGCAAGAAGTCTCTTACAGCCACACGAATTAACTCGGATCTAGATGGATATAGCCCATTTTCCCCCACTAATTTTTTAATACTATCGAGATAAGATTCAGGAACATTAACAGTTACAATTTTCATAATATCACTCTATTCTATTTCTTAAATTTGCCAAATTCAAAAATCGGCAAAATGACTAAAGCTATTTTTAATACTACCGCCTTAAACCACAAATATTTTTATAAGTAATTTTATTACACATTGATATATAAATGTTTATTTTTATCGGATTAATATATTTGAAGAGATACTATTTTGTCATGTCTTAAATATTCCAAATAGGTTATTAATGTATTAATTTTTAAAATGTTTCTATACTCCTCAAATTTAAAGTCATTTTTGAATTTCATTTTCATATATAAAGGTGGTTAAAAATATTTTATTTACTTTCAAATTAAAAATAGAAAAAAATACAAAAAACAAGTAATAAAATGAACAAATTTTATTTATTTAAATGAACCTTAAAATTTCCTTAATTTAAATAACAAAATATTTGAACAAATTTTTATTCAAATGGAAATTTAAATATTTTATTTAATATTCTTCCTCTAAATTCACAATATTAATAAAATCCTGACGTCCTTGAACCATCCGAGTGATGTTCTCAATCACTTCATTCCATCTTAACAAATCATTAAAGGGAGAATATCCTCTGTGAGGTGAAAGAATAATATTATCTAAAGTATGAAAGGGAAAATTAAAAGGATATTTTTTTCCTTCTTCATCGTTTTCTGGAGAATAATTATACCAAACATCAATAGCAGCGCCTTGAATACGTTTTTCTCTCAGAGCATAGAATAAGCTTTCCTCATCTATTATCTCACCTCTACTGACATTCACTAGGATACCATTAGAGCCTAAAAGTTCAAGTTCATTTCTCCTTATTATTTTCTTTGTTAAAGAAGTAACCGGAATAGCAATTATTAAGATATCAATGCGTGTAAGAAACTGATTAAGCTGAGAGAATTCATATCTTTTTACATTTTTTGGTAAAGTATTTTCTTGTTTTTCCCAATGTTTTCTTAAAATAGAAAATTCAATATCAAAACCACTTAGGAAACGGTGAACTTTTTGATTTATGGCTCCATAACCAAGTAACCCAACTTTTCTGAATCTTAATGGAATGGAAACAGCATCTTCATCTCCAGTTCGCCATCTACCTTGACGCATCCACTCATGATGAGGAATTATTTTATTCATAAGTGTTAGTAAAAGGGCAACGGTGTGTTGAGCTACAAAATAAGAATTTCCATGGCCATTAATAAGAGAAACCTTCTTAATTTTATTGATCTCTCGAAAGAGTTCTATAAGATGTTGAACACCAGCACCAGGGTTGATAAATAACTTTAGATTATTAGCTTTTAATAATATTTCTTTTGATGGTCGCCATCCTATCAATATATCTGCTCTTGGTACAAGTTTAAATAATTTTTTTTTTGATTTATCTTTTCGAAAAATTAGCTCAACATTATCTAAAGACTTTAATTTTTCAATAAGATAATCTTTTATTTGTTCAGAAACATGAGAAATAAAATATACAGTAATGCTTTTATCTGAATTGTCTGCTTTTTTGATTGATTCATTCATAATTTTAGATTCTTATGATTGAAACTCTAAAAAATATATGCGTTTATGTTTATTTCAAATAAATTATACTTAATTCAAATAAATTTTTATATACAATCCGTTGATATAATTATAAATATCTTTTATTCAAAATAATTTAGGATAAAAAGGTAAAGGAATTGTCAGAACAAAAGCTTTTTAATATTTTCTTGAACAAATTAGAATTCGATCCATTGGATTACTTGATTTCAAATGAAGAGCAAGAACTCACAGAGGTTCAGAAAAAAACGATTGAAAACGCAACATCTATTATGAAAGATAATATAATAGGAGAAATCAAAGCATTTGGTGGAAATGTTAAAATAAATGAGGAAAAATTTAAAGAACTTGAAAATAAAGCAGATGAAGAATTAAAAAATGAAGAATACCAGGATATTAAAAAAGAATTGAAGAATTATACTAAAAAATTGCGAGAATTAATTGAAAAAACATGTGTAGCTATCATTCCCGTAAAAGAAATGCCTTGGGTTGATTTATTATTTCGAACAGTCCCTCGTATAATTTTTGAAAAGAAACTAGAATTATTAGATAATAACATTGCTTATTATGGAGAAATTAAATGTATTCTTTCACGTCCAATAATTTTCGGAAAAATGAAGAATGAAAAATCATTATTTGCTCCCATAATGGGAGCTATTGATTTAGGAGGGTATAAACTAGATGAATCACAAAAAGAACCAAAATCTCAAAATTTTTCTTATATTAGTGCAATAATTAATTCATTCGATTCCATAATCACAAAAAACCATCTCGCAAAATATCATGAAGGATATCAAAGACATGGTGATCCAATTTGTGATTTCTTAATGAACAATAATGAATTAATGAATTCATTAGAGCAGATTACTTCTGGTATCGAATCAGAACGAGTTACTTCAGATATCGCCGTATATAGTATAGCTATTCCTCAAACTGCTGATAAAACCACCTTAGTATTAGTCTCTGATGAGGGAAAAGACCCTAAAAAATACTCAAGGTGTTTTGAAGCT
This sequence comes from Promethearchaeota archaeon, assembly GCA_013375485.1. GTDB lineage: Archaea > Asgardarchaeota > Lokiarchaeia > Sigyniarchaeales > SOKP01 > Loki-b32. Next base: position 12,575 of record JABXKB010000089.1, read on the forward strand.
CTTTTAAGATTTTCTGCGGAGTGTTGTAATGTTCCATCCCAACAACCTCCTGCTTCTACACAGACAGTCGCTCAACAGCCTGGTGCATTAAGGACTCCTGGGGGTCAAGAATTAAAAGCTTGGACAGCAGATGAATTAGCTGAGGAAGCTCAAAAGCGAATGATTACTCAACCAGATATCTCCACCTGGACAGAAGAAGAATTAGGTAAATTTGCAGCTGAACGCGGAACGGGATTACCTGAAGGAATGGAGGTTTGGACAGAGCACGAATTACAAGAATTAGCCCATAAAAGGCAAGGAGGCTTAGATATACCAGAATGGAAAATAGATGAAAGTTTGAAGGAATGTGTTAAATGCGGATACGGTTTAAGACCTGGGTGGAGTCGATGTCCTGTATGTGAAACTCCAGTAGGTGCAGAACCGGAACAAAAACCCGTCGAAGTATCCAAAGAAGAAGTTATAGAAGAACTTTCTGAAGAGATAAAACAAGAAGACACTGAAGAGCCTAAAGAAAAATCTCTAGAAGAAGTTAAGGAAGAAAAGGAAGATCAATAATAAATTCATCACTTTTTAAAGTTTTGTTGTTAGTTTCCTTTATAAATGCCAAGAAAGGGAATGTCTTTAATAAATTAAACCGAAAACTTTAAAAGTAAATAAAATAAGCAAGATTCCAAACTTTTTTTAAGTTAATCTTATTTTTAAACATATATCAATTAAGCTATTTAGATAATTAGTTGCTACTTAACATATTTTTATTTAAAGGAAAGAAAATTCGGGATTTAGAAGATCTAAATATTTATAGTTACCCTATTGAAATTATAAGTATTAATGATAAAATTCTTGTTAATAAGATTATAAAAGGTCATGATAAATATGAATGCTGGCAAAAAATAAATTCAAATCAATTTAAAATTGCTGAGCCAATCGCTCAATTTATTAATGATTTAAATATATATTCTTCTTGTATTAATGGTAAAATTATAATTGGTTTAATTTTTGATAATGAGGACAATCCTTATGATTATATGGAGATATTTAAGGAATTACTAAATGAAGTTTTAAATAATGGTAATGGATACTCCTTTGATGACGAAATCGAAGTTGATAATTTATTGATATCTATGTTTATTGATATTAAAAGGTTTGGTGATGAAGTAATCGAAAAACCTCCTGAAATTGAATATTATTATCAAAGGGAAACATTTTTCAAGATCTTTCTTTTTGGAATTGATGAAGTGGGAAAATCAAGCTTAGTAAGACGATTAAAAACTGGTGAGTTTAACGATAACTTCTTTACTCCAACGAGGAAATTCAACATTGAGTATATCCCAGTAGAAGAAAAAGGATTATTTGCGTTATGGGATATGCCTGGACAAAAAGCATTTAGATCAAAATGGTTAAAAGGACTTCAGGATTCTAATATTATTCTCTATATGATTGATGTTGCTAATCAAAGAAGGTTTGAAGAATCAAGTAACGAGTTTTGGAACGTATTAAACAAAAATGAATTAAATGGAATACCCTTGCTCATCATAGGAAATAAAACCGATTTAGTTAGGCTTTCTAACGAAAGCAATAATGCACAACTAGCGATCTTAAGAGAAGAACTTTCCAGTTTTTACAATTTTAATAAAATAAAAAACCGAAAATGGAATTTCCTATTTACCTCAGTAAAAACTAATTTTAATATTGATAATGTAATTCCTGCGATTTTTAATTTGCTCTCTTCTTAAATTAGAATTTTTTATATATTACACCGTCGTTAGCCTCTCAATCTTGTTAAATTATTGAGTTTTCATGCATTAAAGATTAAATTTAAATATCTAGCCATTTAAATTTCTATTATATGAAATAAAAACTTTATAATTCTCTCTAAATATTAAATTGGGGATAAAGCTTGTCAAAAAGACTCAAAAAAGAACTGCAAATTATGATTGATGAGAAGTTAGGACACCTCTTTTTGGGTGATAAAAAGAAGGATTTACGTTTACTAATGTTAAGACCTATTGATTTAATCGAGTTCTCCGAGTTCGCAGGAACAAACGCCGAAGATATTTTGATTTGGGTGGGAAAAACTCTCGGAAGAGCATATACGGAGAAATTTTTCTATAATAAAGATTGGAGCTCAGAAACAATGGCTACAAGAAAAGAAGTTGTTCTTGGAAATCTAGAAGCATTAGAACTTATGGGATTTGGAGAATTAACAGGGGCGTTCAAAAAAGATCATATTTTATTTAAAGTCTCTGATTCATTAGCTTCTGAGGAAAAGAACAACATTATGGCGAAAAACTTATGTCTCCTTTACAACGGAATTTTTAGTGGTATGCTTGAAACTTTACAAATTGATACTAATGGTGAAGAAATCGAATGTGTTTTACTAGGAAATGAACAATGTGTATACAAATTCAATTTCATAGCGGAAGAACTGGAAGATGGTCTAGTAGACGAAGATTCCGAAGAAACCGTCTCCGAATTTCTATCTACACTTTAGATTTGAACTTAAATTCTAAATCTTTTTCTT
>JABXKB010000383.1 GCA_013375485.1 Promethearchaeota archaeon
TTGAAGCGTTAAAAATGGGTTATAATTTTTTCGAAGAGATTTTGCAAAGTTTTGATAACAGGAGAAATTTAGTTTACAGTAGATTAAATGAGATTGGCTTTGATCTAATAAAACCTCAAGGAGCTTTTTATGTTATGCCTTCAATAAAAAATTTTAATTTAACTGGTAAAGAATTTTCCCAAAAACTTATGAAAGAGCAAGCAGTTGCAGTGGTTCCCGGGGGAATTTTTGGCTCATTTTCTGATCACATGATAAGGATATCCTACGCAACTGAAATTGAAAAAATTAAAGAAGCCATGAACAGGATTGAAAAATTTACTAATAAATTATAAAAATTTACTAAAAGTCCTAAAAAGTGGTATTTTTTTTACAAATAGATAACATAATCTTTAATTATATATTTTTAAAAATCATTACTCTCTTTTATATTAATTATTTGCTAAATTAATAAAAATCTAAACTAAGAAGGTGATAAAATAATGATTTTGGTTCAATGGTCATGTGAAGTTCCTCAAGAAAAGCTGGAAAGTTTCCTTAATTATGCCAAAAATAGATTGAAACCATTTTATGAATCTCATGGTTGTTTACATCATGAACTCTTTTTCCCCTTGACAACAGATAAAAAATATTTCCCTTATCAAATTTCAGAAAATAAGAATCGATACACAGAGCAGCTACTATTTAAAGATCTTAAAGATTTTGATAAGTTCTACGAAAGAATAGAAAAAGAACGGGCTGCTCAAGAGGTTGTTGGGATGTATACAAAAGAATTCGAAATTCATAATTGTAATTTTAAGATATTAATGCAAGCGGGTTAATCAGATTTATAAATTTAATTTTTTCCTACTTTTTCTTGACTTTTTTAAGGTTTTATTTGGTAACTTTATTGATTTTAACTATAAGAAAAAGAAGTTAAAATTACATCTCAATTATATCATTAAATAGACCAGAAAAAAATACCAGAAATCAAGACCTTTAATATAAATTTACTTCAAATAAGTTTTTTTTAGGGCATCAATTAGGAACTCAGTTGCGTAAAAAATTTGTTCTAATTGAATCCACTCATTTGGTTTATGAACAATATTTGGATCCCCAGGACCAAATATAACAAAGGGAATAAAATTTGATGGATTAACGTATACACAAGCATCAGTCGCATAAGATAAACCAATAAATTCCGAATTAGTTATATTTTTTAAATTTTGGATGAATGGATGATTTATATCAGTTAATAAAGATTGCAAGGAGTTTGTAATATTAACATTTATAGAATAAGGATTTAATTCAATTTTTCTCAAATTGTTAATTACCTTTTCATGTTCTTGTTCTGGGATTAATCTAAAATCAATTTCTAATTCTGCGTAATCAGGAACGATATTTATTTTAGTACCTCCATGGATTTTTCCAATATTTATAGTAGATCTTCCGAGAATTTTATTAGATTTATCTTCTAAGCAATTATATATTTGAGGAATAATTTTGAGTATTCCTTCTATAGCATTATATCCCATATCAGGCATAGATCCATGAGCTGATTTCCCAGTAACCTGTAAAGTCGCCCATAATAAACCTTTTCCAGCAACTCCAATATTTAAATTAGTAGGCTCAGCTATAATTATTAAATCAGCATTCTTAACAAACCCCTTCTTCGATAGCACATCAGAACCAGTCATACCTGCTTCTTCATCGGCAGTACCAAGAAAAACTAATTCATAATTTTCCATAAAATAGGGATCTGAGTTCAAGACTTTCATTACTCCTATTAGAGAGGTTAACCCTCCTTTCATATCAGCAGAACCCCGTCCGTATATTTTTCCATGTACTATTTTAGCAGAAAAAGGGGGATAACTCCATTTAGTTTGATCACCAACAGGTACCACATCAAAATGTCCTGATAACACTATTTCCTTTTTTCCAGATCCAATTTTAGTTACTAAATTATGTAGTTCTACACCGTTCTTCATATGAGTAATAACTTCATTATGAAAACCCTCTTCTTCTTTGAAAACTTCCTTAACCATAAAATTGACTATATCTTCCGTTTTTCCAGGTGGATTTTGACTAGGGATTTGAATTAATTTCTTCAAAATAAAGAGTAATCTTTCTTTTAGAGAATTAGATATTTCCATAATAAAAGAAATATTTTTATTAAAATAAATTATATTTGATTACTCTAAAGATGAATTAATCAAACCTATACATAATCAACTTCGAATGGGGTTTTAGGAAGTACTTCCGCGCCTTTACTTGTAACAAGGGTAGGTGACTCAAGTCGAAGACCTCCTAATCCTGGGCGATTAAATACGATTGCTGCGATTTCTACCATATTTTCCTCGAATTTTAAATGAACCCAATCTTTTCCGGGAACTACAACTGGCTATGATTCATTTCCGGTTCAATCTATTGTAATTATTAATGTCTCATAATGATTTTAGTCATTCCTATTAATAAAGGAACTATGAGTAAGATAACTGCAATACTAGGATCTGGAAAACTCGTTAATATGAGAAATGCAAAAATAACAAGAGTTGCTAGGATAGTCAAAAGGCTTGTAAGAATATCTTGATTAACTCTTCTATTAATATTAACTTCTTTTTCTATTCTTTTTAATACAACAATAACTTCCTCATCATTCATAATAAATACATTTTCAATATTAATTTGGATTTGAGCTTTATAGGTTTATATGATTTAAAAATGTAGCTTTTCGCTAAGTTTATAGAAATTCTTAGAAATTTTATTTAGAACCTTTATTATAATTTATTTTTATTTTATTGTTGAAAACTATAGATTTTTCCTTTAAATATATAAGTTGAGGGCAACTTAAACTGTCTACATAACTTATGAGCTAATGGATGAATATCATTATAATTAAGAATGAAATTTTATTATTGGGCTTAGGATCTACAAGAATAAACATTAGAATAAAAATATTTAAGAAGAAATGTTATACGTAATATGATCTTCTGCTCTTATTCTTTCTACATCTAAGAGTACCGTAAATAATTCTGGTTCTCCCATTCCTTCCTTTGGGAAAAAAAATAGCTTTTCCACGGAACAAAACATCCTATCAGATAGGTTATAGATTTTACTCGAGTTAGAACACAGAAATCTAAATTTAATTCTTCCATCGCTGCTTGATATTTTCTTATATGACCATCCCAATCAATATTAATTTCACTCATCATATATACTCTTTAATTGTGTGAATAATGATAATTAGGTAATGTTTTTAATAAAATTTTACAAAATTAATCTAAAACTATATGAGTAAAATACAAATAAATAACTAAAAATGGAATATAGATATTCTGTTTATCGGTATAGATCCGCTTTAGATTCTTTTATATTTCGAGATTCTGTTATTTCTTTAGCCAGACTATCATATCTTTCAATTATTTCTCTAGGTAAGGTAGATTTTATTTTAGATAACGCAAATTCAAAATGTTTTTTTTCAATTTTTTCAAGTTTTGTCATCTTTTCTCTAATTGCTTCCATTCCTGCTTCACGACAAACATTTTCTAAATCTGCTCCACTATACCCTTCAGTAATTTGAGCAACTACTTTTAATGAAACATCTTCATCTAGTGGCATATTTTTTGTATGTACTTCTAATATCTTTAATCTCGCTTCATAATCAGGTGCTTCAACAAAAATTAATCGATCAAACCTACCAGGTCTTAAAAAGGCAGAATCAACGATATCAGGACGATTAGTGCTTGCAATTATCACAATCCCTTTTCGGTT
>JABXKB010000384.1 GCA_013375485.1 Promethearchaeota archaeon
GATTTTAAAAGGTTTAGGGAAGGCCTCCCCCCAGAATTTTCTAGAAAAAAGGCAATGGAATTGTATGATTCTGTTCGGTCTTCTATGAATATTAAAGAAAATAAAGTATGGCAGATTGCTCCAAAGTATGACTTCCAAACTCTTCGTGAAGAGTATGTGAGTAAAAATATTTTTAATGTTGGAGATTTAGTAGAAAATGTTAATACTGGATTGATTGGTAGAATTATCCGCAGAGGAACTAATTATTTAATTTGTGTCACTGAAGATAATATAATGTTTAAATCTTGGATTAAAGATATTGCAGAAGCTTATACTGAAAAGATAATGAATAGGAAGATGAGAACTCCTAAAAAACCCAATACACTTTTTGGTACTGGGGGAAGAACAAAAAATGCAATCGACGCTGTTCCAGGACAAACACAAAAAGGATTAGATTTCATAAATAAATATAGAAAAAAATAATTTAGTCCAAAGATGAAAAAGCACTTTGCAGAAGAACTGCCGGCTAGAAAGCATATGCAGGCAACATCAACTGCTGCCACTGCATCTAATGATGGTGAAAAAGGAAAAGGTGATGATGAAGTTGGTAGCGTAAAGCAAGCAGTATATGACATTAGGTATAGGGCTCGTAGAGAAGAGATTCCCTTACAACAAGCATATTCACAATATATTGGAAATAGTAAATTGCAAATGCAGGACAAAAAAGAAGTGAAGCAAAAACTTTTTGGTGAAGATTATAATGTTAAAGAACTGGCTACTTCTTCTACAGCTAAAGCGATGTTTGAAGTTTTCATTAATTCTAAAAAATCGGATAAAATAGAGAATGAAATGGAGGAATATGAAGTTACTAGAGAAGAACTTTTAAGATCCCTTAGAGAAGATGATCAATATGTTGATAGTAAAGGTGAAAGAAAATATAAAGTTACTGTTACAGGAGAAGACGGCCGTTCATATGTTAGATATGCAACTAGAAGCAAAATTTCCGATTTAAGATCAAATACTAATATTAAGTCAGTTGAAATGACTGGATATGGAACACCTTACGAAGGTGAAAGAAAAAAAGGTGAACAAACCGCAGCAGCAAAGTCTGGAAAAGGTTTAGATCCAGTAGGTAAGGAAGATGAGGATATTGATAATGATGGTGACCATGATAAAAATGATAAGTACCTCTTAAATCGTAGAGAGAAAAGAGGTGAGGCCATAGCAAAACAAAGAAATGAGCAATATCTTGGTGAAGTTATGAAGGATGAAGAAAATGATGATGATAATGATGATAAAGAAAAGTTGGATGTAATGAAGAAGGGCAAAAAGAACAAAGTAAAAATCTGCCCATCCGAATCTGATGTAAGAGAATCTGTTACAAATGAGAGTACTCTAGCTAAATTTAAGAAACTTATTGATGAAAGTAAGGCAGACCCTATGCCAAAACTAAAGCACTCTACACCCGGTCAGAGTGGCGATTCTTCTGCAACTGTTGCAGCAAAACCTGCCGATCCCATGAAAAAAGTGAAGCATTCTACACCTGGACAATCGGGAGTGAGTGAAGAAACCAAATGTGATAGTGATGATAAGAGAGGTGATTATGCTAAGAAAAATGTTATGAAGAATAAAATTAGATCTGCACTTGGAATTAAAAACCCAATGATTCTTGCAGTATCTTCAGAATCTATTGAACTTGAAATTGAAGAGGAAAAGAAAAAGGGTCTTGATGGAAAATCTTGTTGGGATGGATATAAACTCGCCGGAACAAAGAAAAAGGGAGGAAAGACCGTTGACAATTGCGTTCCAGAGGAACGTAATCCTGAGATTGAAGCAAAGTTTAAGAGGGCAGGAACTCCCCATTTAATGGGTAAGTTTAGACAGGAACATCCTGGATCAAGACAAGAACGTAAAAAGCCTGGCGCAAAAGAAACTCCCGCACAAAAACGCGACCGTCTTATAAGCAGACAAGTTGATCGTGCTGTAAAGCATGGATTAACTAAAAAGGAAAGGGGGGAGACCAAAGCCAGATCAAAATATGATTCTGCGAGAGACTAATTTCTAAATAGTAACGGAAGCATTCCAAATTATTCACAAATGGGAGGTAAATTATGGAAATTGCTGCAGCGGTATGGGCTTGGGTGGTTGCTAATGAGGCAGTCGTTGCAACCTTACTTTTAATTCTTTCAGAATTACTTGGATCAATTCCTGCATTTAAGTCGAATGGCATTCTTTCCTTTTTACTTCTTCAGGCAAAAGAATGGTCTTCTCGCAGAGGTGCTGTAGATCCAACTCCTGAAGACTGATAATTATGATAATCATTTCTTTTTAAGAGATCTTTTGGAAGGTCTCTTTTTTTTATAAATAATCTTAGGAAATCGTTTTAGGGTAAACAAGATGGCTCTTTGGGGCAATAACGATAATTTAGCATCTGTTGGTATTGTTACTGTAAATTATGATACTTTAGAAGTAATTGGCGATCAAACTACATTTACTGGAATTGATACCGGAACGGTAATTAGATTTGGTATTCGCGGCGATGGGACATATCTTGGAGATGCAGTAATTTCTGGTATTACCAGTGATACATTGCTAAGCATTGCTTCAACATCTGGTCTTTCCGGTGCAGCAATAGCAGCAACTGACTATTATCTCTCAGAACTTCCACTATACACTGTAGGAGATTCTACATATAGTGAAGCATCTTATGGTACTGAAGATAAACTAGTATATGGTATTTCTACCTCTGCTGCAGGAGATTATGGAACAACTGGATTGGCAACAAATTATCATGTTGCACACCATGGTTGGGTTGGCATTTTAACCTACGTTGATATGCATGGCAATTTAAGAGTTAAGTCCGAAGTTTTAGTTGCACAATCTGGAGTACAGACTGGATCTAATGGAATTTTATATACCACTAATGTATAATTAAATGAGATTTGATGAATTGAATAAAAATAACTATATGTTATTTGCAATAAAATTCTACGACAATCCACAATCTTTGACTGAAGAAGATTTTAATGAAGATTTGAAGCGTCTTAAATATGTAAAAAGATTGTTGAAAAGATATAAAAATAACGGAATTCTTAAAACACATTTAATATTAAATCATTTAATTATATTGTTCAATGTTTTTGGTGATGCAGCAGTTCCATTATTATTTTATAATCTTGAAGAAGAACTTTGGCCTTCAATAAAGAGTTTTTTGATATTTTTGGGAAGAATGCCAGATTACCCTAAAACAAAGATAACTAATATAGTAGAAGATAAATATTGCTCATCTCAATTGGAGAATATTTAATGGATAGAAAGTTAAAAAAAATAATCAATATCGTTAAAAATATTAATGAAGAGGGTGCAATCGTAAACAGTTTAGGTGGTGGAAATATTGCAGGAACTCCAGAAGCAGGAGATGCTTTAGGTCAGTATCCTAAAGAAAAGAAAAAGAAGAAAAAATATATGTCTGGCGGAAGGGGATCGAGAAAAATGTGGTTAGATTACATTAAGGGGAAATAGTAATTCTTAACATAAATTAATAATTATTAATATAATTTAATTTAAAATGTTTAATTTATACACTTAAGTATACATTTCTTAAAATTTGTTAAGAGATAGTTAAATGTGTAAATAAATATGTAAGGATCGTTGGTTAGGAAAAAATGTCATTTATTCCCAAATTTGACATCTTGGAGACTAAATTTTCTATGTATGAGGAACTTTCTAAAAATATGATGGAGAAATTGGAAAT
>JABXKB010000090.1 GCA_013375485.1 Promethearchaeota archaeon
ATTCGATGGAAATGCAGGAGCTGCAGTAGTTTATGAGCCCAATAGTTTTGGCGGACCTAAAGAAAACCCAGCTTTTAAAGAACCACCTTTAAAGATTTCTGGAGATGCGGACAGATATAATCAACCGAGAGTAGATGCGGACTTTATTCAACCAGGCAATCTCTACAGATTAATGCCCCCCGATGAGCAGGATCGTCTAATACAAAATCTTGTTAGTAGCCTAAAAACAGTACCCGAGTTCATTCAGGAACGAATGCTTAAACATTTTTATAAAGCTGATTCGACTTGGGGTGATAGAGTCGCAAAAGGATTAGGAATTGAAACTTTGACTGCTGTTTAATAAAATTATTTTAAAAAATAACTCTTCCTTTTTTTTAATAAATTATTATAATTCTAATTTTAGTTAGCCAAAATAATGTTGAATGAATAAGATTAAAAGAAAAAATAATACTAATTATTATTTATTAAGTTCTTCTCTCATCTTTTCATAGAAATTTAAAGACTCTGGATTTCTAAGTCAATATAACTTTATGTTAGGTATAATTCAATAAAGTTTCTAAATATGATATCATTTACAACCCTGAAATGGAACTTGCAAAAGGATATAAGAGGAAATTAAATCAACAATTTTCAATTCATATTGCTGAGAATAGTAAGAAGGAAGAATTTCAACAAATTTTAGAATTAAATGTTAAAGTACATGGTGAATCAGTAAGAGAATATTTAAAGCATATATTTTTAAACCATCCAAGGAAAGAAGACTTACTATTTCTATATATTAAGGATTCTAATTCTAATAAAATTGTATCAAACATTAGTTTATTTCCTTTAGAATGGAGAGTTGGGAGTATTAACATTCCAGTTTGCGAGATGGGATTTGTTGGAACATTAGAAAAATATCGTGGGAAAGAATTAATTATTGAGTTAAATAAACTTTATGAACGCATCATGATAGAAAAAGGATATATTATTTCTGTCATTAGAGGTATCCCTTATTATTATCGAAAATTAGGTTATGAATTTGCTATGCCTCTAGATCATAGAATGTTTTTATCAGTCTCAAAGATTCCCCTAGATGACTTGGAATTTTTAAAGATTAGGAAGGTAAGCTTAAATGATATTAATCTAATTGATAACAAATATAACCAATATTACGAAAATTTCTTTATCTCAAATTTATTTGATAAAGATTGCTTTATCTCTAAATTTTTTAATGATAATTATAATGCATTTAAAGCCTCAACATACTTAATTGAGACTGGTGGAAAACCTATAGTATATTTCACGTTCGGAAAGTCTTATGATAATTTAGCTTATGATATTAAGACTTCACATATAAATCGCGAATATGGAATAAAAATACTTCAATTTACAAAAGAAATCACCAGTATTGAAAATCCAGATCAAATTAACTTGGCTGTTAGGGAGGATACAGATTTAGCTGAACTTATTGGTGAACTTGGAGGAACAACGAATAACACTTATGGTTGGCAAGTCAAAATACCAAATTTAAAACTATATTTAGAAAAAATAAAAAGTATATTAGAAAATAGAATTTATAATTCAAATTTTCAGGGTTTAACACAAGACTTAAGAATAAGTAATTTCAAAACAACTATTATATTATCTTTTAAAAATGGGCAAATTTCTACTATTAAAATGGAAAAAGGATATCCGAAGGAAGGATCGTGTGATCTTCAAATACCTGGATCAATTTTGTTCAAATTAATCTTAGGGGACAGGAGTTTTGAAGAGATAAATCATATCATAAAAGATGCTATGATAAAACATGAATCAAGTGAAATAATTGATGTTTTGTTTCCTAAAGAAAATTCATATCCAGATACTTATTATTAAATTAGAAAAGGAAAAAAAAGAAAATAAAAAAATAGAAAAAATTTTTTTTATTTAAGTTCATCTTTGATTTTTTCATAGAAATCGAGCGAGTCTGGATTTCTAAGAGCTCCGCGATTAGCTACCTCCATTCCATGGATGATTTTTGTGACTGCAATTTCGACTTTTTTGTTGCTGAAAGTATAGGGAATACCATCTTCTGGTGCTTGAAAGATTAGCTTTGGAACATGTCTTGGACTAGTCTTTTCACGTAAGGTTTGCCGTATTTTTGCTTGTAATTCGTCGTTTAATTCATATCCTTCATTTAAAATTACAAACATTATAATTCGGATATCACCTTCATATTTTTGACCGATTACCAATGAATCGGTTATTTCAGGCAATTGCTCCACAACATTGTAAATTTCTGCAGTTCCTATACGTACTCCACTTGGCTTGAGCACTGCATCAGAACGTCCCCAGAAATTTATACCCCCTGTATCGCTGTGAATTACAATATAATCACCATGTCTCCATACATTTTTCCCAGTATATTTAAAATAATCAAAATAAGCTGCTTTATATTTTGTCATGTTTTCATCGTCGCCCCAGAAATAAATGGGCATTGAAGGTGCAGGTGCCTCGCATACAAGTTCTGCTTGTTCATCTTCGATTGGCTCACCTTCTTCAGAATATGATTCTACTTTCATCGCCAAAGCTCGACCCTGTAATTCACCAGAATATACTGGAAGAATGGGAATGGCTCCGGCAAAACAACCGTTGATATCTGTTCCTCCGCTAATGGAATTGAAATAGAGATCTTTCTTAATTTCTCTATACACATATTCAAATCCTTCAGGAGATAACGTGGATGCCGTTTGTGAGATTTCTCTTAGCGAGCTTAAGTCATATTTCTCAGCTGGTTTTAACTCAAGACCCATTAGATGATGAATATAGGCAGCGCTTGTGCCAAATATTGTAATCTTATGCTTTTCTATTAATTCGAAGAATCTAAGTGGATCTGGATATAAAGGATTACCGTCATATAAAAATATTGTTGCGCCCGTGGCCAAGGCACTGATAAGCCAGTTCCACATTTTGGCTGATATAAGGATAACTTATATCATCATCCATGAGGGCGCAGTAATATAATTAATCACATCGCTCCTTTTACAATCGGTAGATAGTATCAGTTCCTTTAGATGATTAATAAGAACGCCACCACCGCTTTGTATCATACATTTTGGTTTTCCAGTCGTTCCAGAAGAGAACATTACAAAGATAGGATGATCAAATGGTAATTGTTCAAATTCAAGTATAGGATCTTTATCTTTTGAAATAAAATCTTCCCAATTTATAGCTTTAGGAATATCACTGACATCAGTTTTTCCATTAGAGACATAAGAAACCACAACAACTTTTTCTATTGAAGGAATAGTGTCAACAACCGCTTTAATATTATCTTTTATATCAAAAATTTTGTCTCTGTAATAGTATCCATCCACTGTAAAGAGGACTTTAGGTTTAATTTGACTAAATCTATCAATAACTGCACTTGGTTGAAGTTCAGCCCCACAAGATGCCCAAATTGCCCCAATAGCTGTAGTTGCCAGCATTGCGGTTGGAGTTTCAATTAAATTTGGAATATATGATACAACTCGATCACCGACCCTTATTCCAATTTCTTTAAGTGATTTCGCTAAGCGAGCTACAGTTATATTTAATTCTGAATACGTCATCTGTTTTGCCACTTTAGTTTCACCCTGAAATATAAAAGCTATTTGATGATCTTTATACTTTAGAAGATTTTCAGCAAAATTTAATTTTGAACCGGGAAACCATTTTGTCCCTGGAAATACACTTAAATCTTCAACAACTTTATCATAAGGTTTTGAAGCAATAATCCCTGAAAATTTCCACATCGCCTCCCAGAAATTTGGAATCTTTTCAACTGACCATTTATACAGATCCTTACCTCCTTTTAAATCTTGTTTATAGTTTTTATTGACAAAATCAATAAATTTGGTCACCTCAGCATTTTTAATCCAATCTTCTGAGGGTTTCCATAATTTTTTTCTTTCTGAAATATTCAACGCCTCTTTTTATGTTATTATGTATGCTAAATTTATTATTATCCAGTAAAATTTTAATTTTGAATATTTCTAATACTACTTTTTTTCTATTAAGTCTTGCTCTTTTTCTTAAAAATTTATCAAAATATTAATCCCTTTATCTATAAGTGATCTTTCTTGATAATCTATAGCAAAAATAATAAATAAATTAATTTTGTTGTCATAATAACAAGAAATGTTGTCCTATAAGATAATTGAGCATTTAAAAAAGAAATTATTAATGTAATTAAGAATTCTAGTATATCAAATGAATTTTTAACATAAAGGGGATAATTATATGGAGATGAAAATATTAAAAGAAGGGAAAGGAGAAATTTTTTGTAAAAATACTCCTTCTGAAGTAAGAAATTGGACAAGAGAAAATAAAACTCGTGCTTTAGTGGATAAACGTATGAGAGTAAAAGACGCTGTTAAAAGGTTCATTCATGATGGTGATTATATTGCTATAGGAGGATTTGGACATGTTCGTATTCCTATGGCAATAATTTATGAAATTGTTAGACAGGGAATTAAGAATTTAAGTGTAGCTGGACATACAGCAGTTCAAGATATTGATGTATTAATGGCAGGAGGATGTGTTTCAGCAGTGGATATTGCTTATGTTGTAGGATTTGAATTAAGAGGTTTATCAGGAGTTCAAAGAAGTTTATTTGAACATGGTAAAGTTAAGAAAACTGATTATACAAATGGAGCCATGTCTTATAGATTAAGAGCAGGAGCCCAAGGAATTCCCTTTATACCAGTAAAGACTATGTTAGGAACTGATACTATGATGCACTCTCCAGGTAAAGTAGTTAGATGCCCATTTACAGGAGAAAAAGTGTTATTATTGCCAGCATTGAACCCTGATGTTTCTATTCTTCATGCTCATCGAGTAGATATGTATGGTAATGTTCAAATTGATGGTCATATCGTAAAAGATGATCTACAGGCCAGGGCATCTAAGAGAGTAATAGTTACGTGCGAGGAAATAGTTTCTACAGATCAAATACGAGCAGACCCAGGTAGAACAATCATACCATTTTTTATGGTTGATGCAGTAATAGAACAACCATGGGGTTCACATCCAGGTAACATGCCGTATAAATATTACTTTGATCATAAATTTACAGAAGAATATTTAGCAGCTGGAAGAGATCCAGATTCAAAAATCATTCAAAATTGGCTTGATGAATGGGTATTTAACTTTAATGATTTTGACGAATATTTAGCTAAATTAGGAGCTAAACGATTATACAGTCTTAAAGATCTCGAATTTTTAAGGCCTTCGGTGAGGTGAAAAAGAAAATGATCGAAAGAAATTATAATTTGAGGGAACTAATGGCGGTTGTAGCAGCAAGACAACTGGAAGATGAAAGATCAGTAGCAGTAGGAACAGGTTTACCATTGGTCGCAGCTATGCTCGCTCAAAAAACCCATGCTCCGAATTTAGTTATCTTCTTTGAAGCAGGAGGGATTGCACCTCAATTACCTATTTTACCAATTTCTGTTGGAGATTCACGTACCATCCACCGGGCATTGTGTACTACTACTTTAATTGATATTATGGATACTATGCGTAGAGGATATATTGATTATGCGTTTTTAGGAGGCGCTCAAATAGATATGTATGGTAACTTAAATTCCACAATGATTGGTAATGATTATGATTTTCCAAAAGTACGATTTCCAGGATCAGGAGGGGCAAATGATTTCGGCTCTCTTGCATGGGAAACAATGATAATAATGGATCGTCATAGTCCTCGTAGATTTGTCAAAAAAATAGATTTCATCACTACACCAGGATATTTGTATGGTCCTGGGGCTAGGGAAGAAGAAGGTTTATCAGAAGGTACTGGTCCTTCGAAAGTTATTACAGATTTATGTTTAATGGATTTTGATCCAAAATCAAAACGAATGAGATTAATTGCTACTCATCCTGGAATAAGTATTGATGATGTAATAAAGGCAACTGAATTTGAATTATTGATTAATAATGAGGTTAGAACTACAATACCTCCTACTGATGAAGATTTAAGACTATTGCATGAAACAATAGACCCTCATGGTTTTGTGTTTAAAAAATAAATCTTTAATTTTTTTTTTATTAATCCCGCTTAATACTTAGCTTGGAACTTGCTTCTATATTGTATATATTCACAAACCCTTGCTAAAGCATTTACTGGACGATCCCATAATCTAAATAAAATTGCTCCATTTTTTCTAAGGTTTTTCGACCAAGGGGCGTTAAAATTCATTGGGTTGATATAGATTATTGGTATTGAGTATTTTTGAGAATTTTTCATAGTTGGTTGGAGTAATTTTTGAGCTAATTTATCCACAATTTCATCTGGTTGATGTTGAAATTCAGCATGTTTGGCTATTTGATCGTATTTAAGGTACTCGTCCAGAACTTCCTGGAATCCCACCACGCCATATTGAATTATTGCATCGATTTCTCCAGATTTCATTAATATTTCAGGCAATGTAATATAAAAATAAGGTAAATCCATATCAAAAGTACAATCAACAGGATTTTTGAAACTCGCAGTTGAAGGTAAATTACTCATTAATTCTTTTTGAAGGGTGTCTGAAAATTCTGGAACTATTAAACCATGTGTTTCAGCATTATTAGCGACCATTGCTCCTGGACCCCCTGAGTTTGTTATGATACCAAGCCGTTTTCCTTTAGGTATTATTCCTTTTGAAAAAATAAGAGCAATGTCTAGAAATTCTTGAACGTAATTGGTTTGTATAATCCCTGTTTCTTTAAAGACTCCTTCATATATTTTAGAATTTCCTGCGAGAGATCCCGTATGACTTTGTAATGCACGATTTCCTGCCTTAGAACCACCTACATAAATTGCGATAATAGGCTTTTTTGGAGTAACCTCTTTTGCTAATTCTAAGAATTTTTTCCCCCTTTTTATCTCTTCAATATAAAGCCCAATTATTTCAGTATAATCATCATCTTTATAGTATTCTAAACAATCTACGATATCAACATTCGCTTCATTTCCAACAGATAATGATCTACTCAAACCTAAATCTAAATTCTCAGGGTCATACCAAATATGGCATGATAAGGTTCCAGATTGTGATGCGACTGAAAATTTACTTCTTTTAAGATTTTCCCATATGAAAATATTAAAGGATTTATATTCTTCTTCCTGTCTATACCAATTATTATAAACACCTAAACAATTAGGACCGATAAACCTTATTCCATATTCTTTAGCAATGTCGTTGATTTGTTCTGTTAGAGAATTTTTACGTTCTCCTATTAATTCACGGAACCCTCCAGAAATCAAGATTATTCTTTTTACTCCTTTTTTTCCACACTCTCTAAAGATTTGAGGAACAATTTTAGCTGGAAGGACGATCACAACAAGGTCAGGGATCTCTGGAATATCAGCAATGGATTTATAGGCTTTAAATCCCATTACTGATTCTAATTTTAAGTGTATTGGATATACTTTCCCTTCATAGCTAGACTTAATTAAATTCATGATCTGAAGACCAGCTAAAGAATTACCTTTATTATTGGCTCCATAAATTGCGACACTTTTTGGGTTTAAAAATCCATGCAAGAAGTGAGATTCATTCATATATATTCCCTTAGATCAAAAAATATTCCATGATTTTAAAACCTACACTCGTAGATAATAATTTATATAATTTTCTGTGTATCCCCTCTATTTGAATTCTTGGACCTAAAATAAAAACAGAATAAAGCAAAAATGTCAATTATCCCAAAAAAATTTGGTTTGGATAAAGAAATGGGTGTTAATATTAATCTTAAACCTGTAAGAAATAGTGAAACTTGAGAATAAAAAATATCTAAAAAGCTAAAAATAATGGTTGAAAAAGCCACCATCCCTTCTGGTTTAATAAAGTTTTCACTATATAAGGGAAGTGTGGATAAAATTGGTCCAGGATTCAGAGAGAATAATGAAGAAATTTACTGTGAATTACTCGGACTCACAAAAGAGGATTAAAACAATTATCGAGAAAGAAAATTATATAGTCAATTAGAAAAAAAATAGAGAAAGATTCTTTATAGATTAAGAAACTCCTTTGCATTTAATCCCAGAAGTTTCTTAATGTTACTTCTTTTAAACTTTAAATTATATTCTTCTGCTTTTTCTGGAATATCTTTAATCCATTCTACCCAATCTTTTTGTTCCAAAACAGTTTCAAGTAATGGCCAATCTGTTCCAAACATTATTCTATCTTTGAGAGGTGTCAATAAACTAGCAGAATTAAACATTTTATGTAATAGCTTTAAGAAATAATCTGTCTCAAAGAATGCTCTTGATTGCCATCCAGATATCTCTGTATAAACATTATGCCGAGCATTCATTATTTCCACACACTTTAAAACCCAAGGTAAACCTCCAAAATGTAACATAACTATTTTTAGATCAGGAAACCTAGCTGCCACACTGTCAAGATAAATTGGATCCGCATATTTTCCCTCCATAAACGGTACTGAGAATACAGAAGTGTGAGAAAAAATAGGTACTTTTAGCTCTACACATTTCTTATAGAAAGGGAAAAATTCAGGATTATCAGGATAATAACCTGCTGTAGGATGGAACTTAACACCTATCATGCTCCATTCATTTACGGCTTTCTCAACGAGTTTTATTGCCTTATCTCCTCTACGAGGATCTACAGCACATATCGCATATAGCTTATCTGGATATTCACTAACCTGTTGATTAACCCACTGATTCTGCTCTTCTACAGACCATTTAGCTTCACCAGCTGCTGACATCCCCCAGTCAGTACCATTAACAATTCCAACATCAATACCGGCATCATCCATAGCTTCAACATATCTTTCTGCATGTGCATTCACAATTCTTGGGAATAAAGTCTTAATTAAGACGTCTTTAGGAACATTCATAGCTTCAGAAAAGATATTTGCATTTCGGTCCCAAAAATACTCTGACCACATATTTCTATGAATTAAATGGGAATGTACATTAATTATCATACTAATTCAACTCTAATTCTTCTTTTATTGTGTAAATTAATTCTATTTATAATTACTAGCATATGAATTTTAATATTTAAAACAATTATCTAACATAATTTAATTCAAAAAATGGTTTATTAAAATGAGTGATGAAGGAGAAGAAAAAGAAAACTTCATAGAAAAACTGAATAAATCTTTTACCGATTTCTTTGGAAATATTTTTGGCGAATCTGGAAAAGACTTCATAGAAGAAACTTCTGAAAAAATTAAAGATTTCTCTTCTGGTGCTATTAAGAAAATAATGGAATTCAGCGATGATGCTATTGAAAGATTTAATTTAAATGATAATGAACAATTAATAAAAGCTCGTGATAGCGTAGAAGATATGCTAAAACAAGCGGGTCTCTTAAAAGAAGACGAGGAAGAAGAGGAGTTTTAATTCGAATTTTGGAAATTGGGATTTAAATTTTATTTATTTCTTTATTTATTTTAATTTTAAAGACGAATTTTAAAAAGGAAATTATAGAACATCAACATTTTTTAAGAAAGATTTAATTTCTTCTTGAGTCGCATTAAATAATTCTGATATAACCATTAAGGAAGTTGCCTCATCCATACCTAAACCTGTATAATCCTGATATAATTTTATCCAAGTCTCTTTTTGAGTATATTTATCCGGATGTTTTTTTTGAATATGCTGCCAATAGGGATGTTGTAATTCAACCCCACAATAGGGGCAGAAACGAGATTCTTCTTCTACACTCATAAAATTAGTCTCTTAACTTTATATTTAGTTTATTTTTTTTTTTTTTGAATAATTGTAAATTTCAAAAATTTAAAAAAATTCGCATTTAGATTTTTATTCATATTATTTTATTCCTACTTATTTTTCAAATAACTTATTTTTGAATATTATATGAAATAAGCCAAAAATACTTTAAAAGTTCCATCTTAAAATTTTTAATTTTATTTCCAAGAGTTTCGAGAATTTCTTGCTTAGTAGGAAAATTTTTCAATACTTCATATTCTCGACCGTCTTCTAATTTCCTTATCTGATAAGTATTTCCATCATTGTCAATTCGAATTATTGGGGTAGAGCTTCCCTTCACACGTCGATTATCAATAAAAACAACAAGAGCATCTGATTGAAGTTTTGATTGAAATAAGGCAAGAAATCCTTTTAGTTTGGATTTTAATACATGAGACCACCAAAAACCAGCAAAACCTGCAGAAAAATTATTCTGAATTTTATTTAATGAATAAACATCATCTTGAACAAAAATTACTTTACCTGAAGGAATCTCGCGATTTTTCGCAATTTGAAGAACTTTATTATTTATATCAACAGCAGTGATAAATTTTGAAATAGATGCAATTGTCTTAGTCCAATAACCAGTTCCACAAGCAACCTCAAGTACTATATGACCGCTTAATAGGTTCTTTAGCAATTTATGAAGCTTTTTAATATCTTTTTGGCGTTCAGGTCTCAAATACGTCTTATCATATTCATATGATCTGTCTGCATAATACTGCTCGATATCTTTATCAATTTTTCTTGACATGTATATGCAATTTTAGGTTAACTATTACTATATATTATTACATAATCTTATTTTATACTGAAATGAAAAATTTTCTGATTTACCGGTATAACCCACAATTTTTTCATAATATTTTATTCCCACTTATTTTTCAAATCTGTTCTAGTAAGCTTTCTTGCTTCATCTACGGCCCATACTACATACTAATAACAATTTTTTGCCCATGTTCCATTCCTTTTCAAATTCACTAGCAAATTTAGCTACTTTTAAATATGCTTTCAACATAATTTCATTATCCATTCTTTCATCTCCTCCTAATATAACACCTATTGCTGAATAATCCCCACAAACAGCGCTACAAGCCCCTTGCCACTCCGTTTTGGATTTATAACCGCCAAAGCCGCCAGTTAGGGGAATTGCAGTGTTATGGAAAAAATGGTTATCAATTCCCAGTATATCTAGAAA
Source organism: Promethearchaeota archaeon (assembly GCA_013375485.1). Taxonomy (GTDB): domain Archaea; phylum Asgardarchaeota; class Lokiarchaeia; order Sigyniarchaeales; family SOKP01; genus Loki-b32. Next base: position 10,935 of record JABXKB010000090.1, read on the forward strand.
ACTAATTAATGTCAATTCAGCACAATTAGCACTTACTTTAAGTTTAGGCAACAATTCATTTAGCTCTTTAATTTTTTCATCAAATTTTTCATCTAAGTATTGTATCATAATTATACCTTAGTTTTGACTTGTCCTTTTTTCTAGTATAAATATAAGTCTAAAATTAAATATGAAAATAGCTATTAATTTCTTAACAAAATTTTTTAGTAAAATAACTTTAAATCATATTTCGCAGGTTCTATATTGAAGGAACTTTACGAGTTAGGTTTTGTTTTCCGTGGATTTGTTCTTGTCAATCATATATTCAAAAATTTACCAATTCTAAAAGAAACTAAAGTGAACAAGGATCTTAGAGGGGCATTTATATCAGCTATTAATACATTTGTAGATACAGCGTTCAATAAAAGTTCTTTAGAATATCTAGAATCAGGAAATATCTTATTTATCTTTAAAGTATCTGAAGTTCAATCAGGAGATAATCGTACTAAAGAGCCAATAATTTTATATGGATTAGTTGATAAATCAAAAAAGAAATCTGATAAACTTGTTCGAAAATTTTTTGAACGGGTTGATCCAGTCTTACAACTGTTTGTCCAAAAATTCGAGGGCGCTGACTTCACAGAGTTAAACCAATTTGATAATTTTAAAGGTGTAATGGAAGATTTTTTCATAAAAAAAACTCAAGAATAATTATTCACCTACACACCAACCTTTTGGTTTAGCGCGAGAGTATTGAATTTTACCTTGCTCTTTTAATATAGCAATTTCTTTTTCAATTTGATTATTAGAGAAACCTTTTACTTTTATATCATTAATAAATTGAGCTTTTGTCGCTACGACCTTTTGTTCCTGTAGATATGCGAGAATAACTTCTTCTAATGACCCACCGACACTAACTTTTTCTTTAGAAACTGTTTTTTTAGTCTCACTCTCAAGAGCTGCCCGTAACTTTTCTTTTTTAGGTTCGACTGGTTTTTCAATGACTAATGGTTGTACTTTAGGTTTTGGTTGTTCCTCGATTAAAACTTCTGCTTTAACTTCTTCAGGCGTTTCCTTGGGAATCTCTTCTTCAGGTAAACTCCATACAGGGTACGTAACCTTTTCATAAATAACTGATTTTTGCGTTTTTAGAAGCGCGAATTCTTCTAATATTTCATCCTCAGAATATCCTAATTCTGTTAAATCTTTCATTAAATCTTTTAGATGTTCCTTTTCTTGTAAAATAGCGAAGATATGCTCTCTGATATTTGAGGGGATATCTTTTATTTTTGCTATTTCCGCGATTAAATCTTCTTTTTTGCTTTCTTGAATTTCGGGAATTTTAATTTCTTGAGGAATATCTAAAGGTTGTTTCTGTCCCCATTCAAAATCTGTGACATTTCTGATTGTTCGATCATATCCTCCAAAAACAATTTGCTTTAAATTTTGTTGTTTCTCTATACAATAACAAACATTTTTAATTGATGTAGATACTTTAGTCTTCCACTTCAATTCAAAATCTTGAGAATTTAAAGAGGGATTATGGAAAACCTTTAAAGATCCATCAGCACATCCAGCAACAATTTCATTTGCATTATCACCATCAATATCTTCAATTAATAATGAGATAGGGCGTCCATCATCAGTTTGAATCTCTGTAATGGGTTCTCCCTCACTATTTAGAATCTTAATATAAGAATCATCAGTACTTATTATAATCTCATTAAAACCATCATTTGTTACATCTCCAACTTTAACATCGTTAATTTGAGTGTTAAAATTTCTCTGCCAATTAATATCTGGCATTTTATCTTGAAATTGAATTAATTGAACTAAACCATTTTTAGTACCAACTACTAATCCGTAAATAGGATCTTCACTATCCGGTAATTTTAAAAAACTTAATGTGCAAGCTGTGACCCTAGAGTCATAATAAAGTACATACTTCGGCTCTTTTGCCTTAATATCATCAAAAATTCTGAGGGATTTATCTTCACTCCCAAAAATTAATTCAATATTCCCATCTTGAGTGAAGTCTCCCGCGATACAACAAGTAATCCTCTTAGAGGACTTATATCGCATTATTCCCACTAATTTTTTCTTTTCTACATTTAATTTCAAAACCATAAAGTTTCCATCACCAGCTCCAACTAATACTTCATCGCATCCATCTCCATCGAGATCAATAGGATAAGTGCAACGACACCATCCATCGAAACTTCGCTCGTCAATAATTTTCTTATCTTCATCCATTAAATAAAGTGTTTTATCGTGTCCGCCAAAAACTAAGAAATTAATACCATCTTGGCATTTCAAAACTGAGCAAGTTAACACCGCATCCGGACATTCGAACATCCAATTGAGCTGATAACGTTTTCTTAACATGGTATCTCAAGATTCTTTATAATTAAAAAAATTAATTGTAGTAATTAAATTAAATTTCATTGTTTATTCATTTAATACTTATCCCAAAGTTTATTAAACTATTACTGTAAGTTAAAAAAAAATAAAAAAATAAAAAATACTTATTTTATACTAGAGCGCTAATTGGGCGTCAGATGGGCTATATTTGCCAGTACCTGCTATTTCATAGGTAATTTCTAAACTATCTCCGACTTCTAAAAGGTCAATATCCCATTTCAATGTATCCTGACCTACTTCATCAGTGATTTCGGGAGTCATAGAATAAGTACCGTATTCAAATGAATCAGGAACCTTGTCTAAAATGGTCAGTTTTCTTAAGTTCGATTCACCAATATTTTTAAGAGTTAATATAATTCTGTAATTTCCAAGATCTCCAATAGGTACGACTTCCTTTCCAATCCTGAATTTCCGTCTGATGTGCATTGCCTCTACTACAGGAACTTCTGGTTTGAATTCTAACTCTTGACTCACTGGAAAAGTGTTCGCGAGATAAGTAATTTCAGATCCAAAAGTGGATTCACGTGCAGGATTTACGCAATGAATAGGATATTCAAACTCCATTGTAGATTCTGGCTTAAACATACCAGTGCTACTATCTTTTAGATCTCTAAGATCAATTTTGAATTCGTTATTCTCAACACTGACAGCAGCAGCAGCTACTTCAACTTCTGCCCCATCCCATACTAATTTTATCTCATCTGCTTTTGGTGGTTGATATTCATCTGAGAAAGTTTGCTGTATTATAGTTACCTCATCAAGAGGAGCTGAACCATTATTAACAATCTTAATTGTGGCGATGATATCTTTAGCTCTATAGGTAGGAACTTCAGTTATGTTATAAGACATTACACCAGTAATACTACCAATTTCTAATATAACATCTGAAAGTGCAGCTGTTCCATTTACGATTGTTTGAAAATCAGGCATTACTCTAAATTCTAATTTCTTCCTAAATGTAGGATATTCTTCACTCTCATATTCCCATTTTGTCGAGTGCCACTGAGCTCCGCTTGGTAATAGAGGAACATCATTTGGATCAATATCTACAAATTTCTTTGCTTCATCATCTGGAGAATATACGTCTGCATTGAATAATTGAATGATAAACTCTGAGGAATTATCAAATACAAGCTTACAATCGAATATGCCTGGTTCTTCATCTCTTTCAACTGTATCCACATAAAACTTGTTTCTTGTATATGCATCAAATTTATCAATATCTAAACCTTCAGCAAAAGACGACTGGCTTTTGTATGTGACTTCTATTGTTCCAGTTCGTCTTTTAGTGATATCAGAAACCATGATGTTACAGGTAAATTTCAACATCACAGAATACTCAGGAGCTAGTTTATCAATTGTCCAAACTATTTGATTTCCCTCAATATTAGCTCTTCCTTCCGTAGTATCTACGATCCGGGGATTTGTAAAATCATCTGGAATATTTTTTACAACTTTAATATTAGAAACGGGTTTATCAAACATACTTCTAAGAGCAATAGCAAAGTGAACAACATTTTCTTTGTCAATAGAGATTCCGAAAGATTCTAAACCAGTTTCAACAAGAGTTCCACCATCT
>JABXKB010000091.1 GCA_013375485.1 Promethearchaeota archaeon
CTTTGAATTATTAATATTAGATTTAATAATGATAATGTAATTAAATTTCTAAGAACATATTTTTATAGAAAAGAAATCTTTAGAAGTAAGAAAATCATGATAGAGGAAATCGAAAAAATTTCTAACTCTTCCATAATGAGAGATAATTTAGATTTTAAATATTATGTATCTGGAACGTGGGAAAAATCATCTTCGGGAAAAACGATTACTATTAAAAATCCCTATAATGATGAGATAGTTGGAACAGTGCAAGCTTGTTCCATTGAAGAAGCTAATCGGGTCATAACTGTTGCAAAAGAAAATTTAGAATGTTGGAATGAGTTAACTCAAAGAGAAAGAGCAGACATATTAAGAAAAGCGGCTACATTGATGAAGGAATGGGCTAATCCCTTAGGATATATTATGATGAAAGAAATCGGTAAGCCTCTAAAAAGCGCGATATCAGAAATAAACCGGACTGCCGAATTATTTGAAGCAACAGCCGAAGCAGGATTGCAACAAGAAGGAGAGACAATTTATGGAGATACATTTAAAGGTTTTAGTAAAGATAAAATATCAATGACGTATAGAGTTCCTTTAGGTGTGATCCTATGTATTGGACCATTTAATTATCCGTTTAATCTTACGGGATCAAAAATCGCGCCAGCATTAATGGCAGGAAATACTGTCGTAGTTAAACCTCCTTCTCAAGGTGCGATTAGTCCTTTATTTTTTGGATTAATTTTAGAAAAAGCAGGACTTCCTCCAGGTGTTTTGAATATAATTACTGGAAAGGGATCTGAAATTGGTGATTATTTAGTACAGCACCCCTTAGTTAATATGGTAAGCTTCACGGGATCTTCAGAAACGGGAAAACATATTGCAAGCGTTGCTGGAATGAAACCATTATTACTAGAATTAGGTGGAAAAGATGCTGCTATCGTATTAGATGCTGCCAATCTAGAATTAACTGCAGATATAATTGTCTCAGGAGCTTTCTCATACAGTGGACAAAGATGTACCGCTGTTAAAAGAGTTCTCCCAATGCCCGGAATTGCTGATCAATTAATAGAATTAGTAAAAACGAAAACATTGAATTTATCTATAGGTAATCCTGAAGAAAATGCCACTATCGGCCCCCTTATAAGTTCAAAACAATGTGATTATGTTCAAGGACTGGTAGACGATGCTTTAGAGAAAGGGAGTACCTTAGTATGCGGAAATAAAAGGCAAAATAACCTTATGTGGCCAACATTGTTGGATAATGTTACAACAGAAATGAGAATAGCTTGGGAAGAACCCTTTGGTCCTGTATTACCGTTTATACGAGTTAAGAGCGCTGAAGAAGCCATAGAAATATCAAATAAATCAGAATATGGCCTTCAAGGAATGATTTTCACAGAAAATATCGACTTAGCATTTAACATTGCACAAGAATTAGAAGTGGGGACTGTTCAAATAAACGGAAAAAGCGAAAGAGGTCCAGATCATTTTCCATTTTTAGGGACCAAATCTTCAGGTTTAGGAACCCAAGGAATAAAATATTCGATTGAAGCAATGAGCAGACCGAAAGTCATTGTTCTGAACTTATCTGAAAAAGGAAAGTTAACAAAGCTTTGTAAATATGATTGATGGATATTATCTAAAATAAGTTACTCCTTTAACTTATTCGTTAATGAACATCTAAATATCCATATTATCATTCACATAAACTTTTTCTTAAAATCTCGATTTTTAAATCTAATAACATGCGAATAAACAATTCTGAAATCTTTATATTTTTTGATGATGGTAATGTCCTCAATGATAATAAGATTCGAGGAAGACAATGGCAACAATTGGTTGGTGAATTTCTTTCGCCTAAATTTGGTGGAGATCCAAAAATATGGGGCGCCGCAAATGCTGAGATAATCAAGGATTTTACTGGTGGAGAAGTTCCGAAACTAATATACGAAAATAGAGATAAATCTCATGAATTATTCATGGATTGGTTTATTGAAAAGTGGATAAATGAGATGTTTGATTTTGTTGGAGTTAAACGTCCTGGAAAACAATCATATAAGGAGATATATTATAATGCTGCTCAGTTTGTAGATCTCAGAGTAAAAGCCGTATATCCAGGAGTCATTAAAAGTATTAAAAAATTATATGATAAGGGGTACAACCTGTGTACTTCATCAGGAACAGAGTCGATTGAATTAAAGTTCTATTTAGAAGGTATGGGAGTCAAGCAATTCTTCAAAAAATTTTATGGTCCAGATTTAATCAATATTCTTAAAGTTGATGATGCTTTCTACAGAGCTATTTTTAAAGATTTAGCTATTACTCCTAAACAAGCGATTATTATTGACGATAAGCCATATTACTTGGATAATGCTGAAAAATTGGGTGCTAATGTAATTCAAGCATGCTTATCTGGAGAATTCAACCCCCAATTTCCTTATATAATTACTAATATGAAAAATATCGCCCAAATCATTGAGGAAGTAATAGATAATAATATTAATAATTATCACTTATAGATTATTTGGACAATACCTATTTTAATTAGAAACATTAAGGAATAAAACTTTTAATTAAGAATGAGAGAAAGAAGTAAGTAGTAATGATTACACCAAAATATAAAAGAAATATAATAAAAAGTACAATGCTTATAGGATTATTTGATATTATCTCTTTAGAATTATGTAGATATATCATGCAAATCCCACCTTCTTTCTTCTATTACTTGACGATAACGTTTATTTTTATTCTGCAATTGAGCTCCTTCTTTTTTCTCGATTATGTATTGAAAAAAAAAGAACGCCCAAAAAAAGAATACCAAATTAATGACTATCTCACGTTAAAGCTGGAAAACAAAGCAACTAATATATATGTAGATGGAAAACAGTTCATTCAATGTAAATTCTTGTTATTAAATATTCCTCCTGATAAGGTTAGAGATTTCGATGATATTGAGTCAATTGACGAAGCAGCTCAAAGGTTAAATCATGATTTAGAGTATCAAAATAAAATCAAAATTAAAATACCTTCCGAAACAGAATTTTGGGCTCATTGTTCTAATTTGCAAGTATGGGTGGAATATAACTACGATCCTCGTTTACTACATAGCAATTTAGCTTTTCCACTATTAAAAGCAATAACAGATGCAGGAGATCCCATCGCTATGAAGGTATTTAAACGAGAAGTAAGTTTACGGTTTGAAAGTTTTAGTTCTTCTACGCAACAATATTTAATCGAAAATGGATATTTGAATTATTTTAACAAAGAAGAAAAAAATGAATTATTCAAATTCATTTTAGATGAGAAAGTTTGGTTAAATTGTGGCTATAACTATTTGAATGCTAATAAAAAAAAAAAAGCTCTGGAATCGTTTCTCCATGCAAGAAATATTAATCCTGTCAATTTGAAAACTTTACTTTGTATTGCTCAAGTATATGTTAGTACTAAAGACTACAATCAAGCTTTACGAATTTACAATGAAATTTTAGAATATTATCCCGAAAACTTAAAAGCTATTAATAGTAAAGAACTTATATTTCAGGAAATCAAAAAATCATTGGAACTGAGAAGAAATAACTCTTCTAGCTAACAGTAAAAGTATTTCATGTAGCCATCTATCTTCTAAATCTTTTGTATTAGCAATTTATAGTCACTTTTACTGGAAAGAATAAATAAAAGAAAAAAAAAGATTATAAAATTTTAATTATAATTTTTTAACTATAATATTGTCGTTATATGAGCCCAAAAAAGTCAAGAATAGTCAATTCATTCATAAACATTGTTACGAATTGAATATAGAGATTTCCATTGTAAGCTACACGAACTTCATAATCTTTAGCCTCTAAATTTAAAAAATAATAGAATCCATTCTCATCCGAAACTGTTGTTCCTATTAGATTACCTTCAGCGTCGAATAACTCTACAATATTATTCGAAATAGGGTTTCCATTAACATCAGTTAAATATCCTGCTAATGCGGTAGTCTTTTTCTGATGAGCTATTAAGTTTGCTGACAAGAAAGATGTTTCAGCTAAACCTTCACTAGGGATAGAAGGAGAGCCCCCTATTCCTGACACATTCATATTAAACACATAGTATGGCATATTGAATTCTTCAAGTGTTTCATAGAGGTTTCCCTTAAGAACATAATCCAAATGTACAATTACTTCAATTTTACTCCAGGGAGACACATTCTCAACAGTAATTATAGTTCCATTAATCGAGCAGAGATGGGTTATATCATTTCCATCTATGTATACATGTATAGGCACTGTACCCTTTAATATAAAATCTGAGGGTATACTTATATCAATTGTAAACATATCAATGCAAATTGGCCAATCATTTAAGATCTCGATGTGATAAAATATCTGTCCTGGATTTGTGGCAACTAGTCTGTAGCCTCCTAATTTATCCTTCGTAAAAACAAGATCGAAATAGCATATCGGAATAGAGTCTCCAGCAGATAAATATGAATTTACTTTAAGACTTACCATATTAACTACAGTAGATTTCACCGTTTCTTCATTTCCTACAGCATCAACGCTATAATATTCAATAGTATAGACTCCATCTGGACCGTTTATATTGAAAACACTAAAGTATTCAATCCAATTCGCACCATTAATACGATAATATGTATGAGCAACACCAGAAATATCATCAGCAGTGAAAAATGTGAATTCTGTAGAAGATGTAATGTATATTCCAGTTATATCTTCAAAGTAAAGATCAAAAATTAACTCAGTTGAGGGTGGAGTTAAATCTATCTGATCCATAATAGCAAATATAGAAAGGCTCGTAATTTCACCATAAACTATGTTGTTAATCTCATCAACTCCGATTGATACATCAACCCATTTTTCTTTTTCCTCATCCCAATGCATAAGTTTAAGATTTTTCTCCAATCCGTTAACTTCTGAATCATTATATGGTATTCCTATTATAATCGTACCCGAAAAAGTCGCTGAAGTAGTTATATTATAATATATTCCCAAAACCTCAAATCCCATAGGAGAATCTGGTTCTAAAATACTAAGAGTTATCATAGTTGATCCGCTACCTGTAACATTTTCAAATGTGAGACTTACATTTGAAACTGGATCTGTATATGTAATGTCTTCTCCAACCGGTGTATTATAAATAACTGTTACAATTACAATATCCGTAAACACCCCTCCACACCCATCGTTAATCATAATCTCGTATTCATAAGAGCCTACAGTCATACCATCAATATTTATTATAATTGGCACTCCCGATGTCCAAGATTGAGAAATATGCCCCATAACAGGAATTCCATCTAATGTTATAGTATATATTGGATTATTCACATCGATATCTGTAGCTGTCCAGCTTATTATATTTCCAATCGAACCCTCTTCGTAAGTTATATCTAAAGGTTCGCTCAATGTTGGTGCATCATTCACTGGATTAATGGTTATTGTGACAGTAGCAATGTTAGAGTCTAATAATCCATCATTTACCACATAAGTGAAAGAATCTACACCGTTAAAGTTTAAACCTGGTGTATAGGTAAAACTTCCATCTAAATTCAGGATTAAAGTTCCATATTGTGGAACAATATCTAAAAGAACACTAATTGGATCATAATCAATATCATAATCATTGCTTAAAATACCTGGAATTGACACAATAAGGGTAGTATCTTCGTCCACAGAATAAGAATCATCAACTGCTAACGGAGCATCATTCACTGGATTTACAGTAATTACTACTGTACCAACCTGACATTTCTGCAAAGACTCTAAATCAAAAAATTCATCATATACTATGTATTTAAAAGAATCTATACCGTTAAAATCGACATCTGGAATATAAGTGAAACTACCATCAAGATTTAAAATTAAGCTACCATGTTGGGGTTCATATTTCGGATATAGAATAACGTTGATGATTTCACTGTCAATATCATAATCATTCCCCATAATTCCTGGAGCAGGAATAATAAGCTCTCCATCTTCATTAACACTATAAGAGTCATCAGTAGCTACGGGTGCATCATTTACAGGATTAATTGTTATTGTGACAATAGCGTAGTGAAATCCCCCCATACCATCTACTATTGTGTAATTAAAATAATCTAACCCATTGAAGTTAGCATCAGGAGTGTAGATAATTACATCTCCACTAATTATAGCAGTACCATGGGCAGGAACGCCTACTGAATCAATTGTGAGGAAATCCCCATCAACATCAGAATCGTTTGCTAATACATCAATAGTAACCACAGTATCTTCTTTTATAATTACCGTATCATCAGCTGCTACTGGCGCATCGTTCACTGGATTAACACATATTGTAACATAACCTATGTTAGAATCTAACGATCCATCATTTACCTTAAATGTGAAAACAGGATTTCCATAGAAATCTGGATCTGGAGTGAAAATTAGGTTTGGTCCAGTTCCAGATAGTGTACCACCTAAAGGTGGTGTAACTATAATATATATTAGTTCATCACCATCAACATCAAAACCTTCAAGCATGACTGGAATTGGTGTATCTTCATAACCACTCCAAGTTAAATCCCAAGTAATAGGTGCATCGTTGACGGGATTAACGGTTATTGATACTGTTGCTAGATTAGAGTTTACCGTTCCATCATTTACCATATAAGTGAAGGAATCAACACCGTTAAAGTTTAGATTTGGTATGTAAATAAAACTTCCGTCTGGATTAACCGTTAAAGTTCCATACTGTGTAATAGTTTCCAAAACAATGGTAAGAGTGTCTTCATCAATATCATTGCTTATGACCCCTGGAGCAGGAATAAAAAGTTCTTCATCCTCATTCATGGTATAAAAATCATCTACAGCCACGGGGGCATCATTCACAGGAGTAATGGTTATGGAAACAGTCGCTAGATTAGAATCGACTGATCCATCATTTACAACATAAGTAAAAGATTCAACACCATTAAAAGTTCCAATTGGAGTATAAGTAAAACTACCATCTGGATTTGGACTTGAAGTTATAGTTCCGTAGAGAGGGTAATCAATAAATGATACTTCAAGGGAATCACCGTCAACATCATAATCATTCCCTAAAATATCAATAAAGATGATGGTATCTTCATCTGTTGTGAATGTGTCATCAACTGCTACTGGAGCATCGTTCACAGGATTAACGGTTATGTTTATGTTTGCTATATTAGAATCTAAAAATCCATCATTTGCTTTAAATGTGAAAAAATCTACACCATAAAAGTCAGGATCTGGAGTATAAATCAAGCTTGATCCTGTTCCTGATACAATTCCATTTAAAGGAGAATCAACTATTTCAAATGTGAGCACATCACCATCAGGATCAGTCGCTACAAGAATGATGTTAACTGATGTATCTTCATTGCTAGTATAAGTGTAATCATAGGCAATAGGTGCTTCATTATCAGGACCATCGTCCCAAATTGGAAAGTTATCTTGGCTACTAGCTGTACCTGGGATAGTGTACGGAGTATCGCCAATCCCATCGTCATTAAAATCCACACCTGCATAATCGCTCCAATAATTACCTATAGTTCCATTATCCCAATTATTTGTTATTCCATTATCTTTAGCATTTATATTATTTCCAGTGATATTATTGTTATATATAAGATTATTTCTACAATAAGAATCCGTTAGATATAATCCATAATTATTATTTTCAATTATGTTTTCCCAAAAACGATAATAATCACAATTTATTAAGTAGAACGCAGCTCCTCCTACATTCGATATATTGTTAAGCGCAAAATCATTATGATCACCACCAACAATTCTTAAACCATTATCAATTATATCAGAAATAATATTTTTATAAATGAAGCTATTACTACCTAAGGATAATCGAATCCCATCAATTTGACATGCAGTTATTAGATTATTGTATAGCAATATTGAATTTAGATTTTCAAGATACATACCAACATTGGCATCATTGTCTCCTTCAATTTTATTAAAAAGTATCTCACAATTATCCGAATTCCTGATATCAATCCCAACGAAATTAGGACTAATAATTTGGTTTTGAGAAATAGAAATTTCCAAGCAGTTGGATAAAACTATTGCAGTATGGCTTAAATCATTTAACTTATTATTTATTAAATGATTTCTGGAACAACCTTCTAAAATTATCCCATAATAACAATTAATAAAGAAGTTTTCCTGAATTTCTCCATTACTAACGTTGTATAGTTTTATTCCTGCATTAAATATATCTGTTCCTGAATTGCTTATCGTGCAATTTTTTAATTTAAAATATACACTTGAATCTCTAATTTCAATACAGTTTCCATAATTTTGCCCATCAATAATCAGATTTTCAAGAATATAAGGATCTTCTGATGTTCCTGAGCCTGAACACCATAATTGACTTTCTGCCCATGTCCAGTTATGGGCATTAACACCTACAGCATTTCCATCAATAAAAATTGAATTTGTTTTTATTGTTAGTAGCTTTACTTTTGTTTCTTCTAAAAAAGTCCAATCAACACCAACTTTATGAGTATAATAGAGATAAAGTTTAAATAAACCATTTGCTGGAATACCTTCCCATTCACTCCTAATAGTGTTGAAATTCATGGTTTGAAATGTAAATGCCCATGGATATAATTCGTTTTGTAGGCGATATTGGATTTTATTATATAAATTTTGTTTTTCCGTCTCATCGGTAGAAACTATGGCTTTTATTACCCACTTTTGAATTTCTTCATCATTTAACCCTTCTACATTATATTGTGAAGTATTCAAAAGAAGACTAAGAAAAATACTGGATGGATCTTTAGAGTCTGAAATCCATCCCGTAAAATACATCTCTAATTCATCTCTTGAATGACCCCCATATTCAAACATTTTGCCCATAAACTCTGAAGCAGTGAATCCATCCCTTTCTAGAAAGATGCCAATCTGATCAAGATTCTCTTCTAATAATAAACCAACTTCTTCTCTAATCTGATTTCCTATAATATATGAATAATTAAAAATAACTAAAGGGTCAGTTTCTGCCCTAGATTGCCATTGTGCATCACTCCATGATATAGCTTCTGGAGGTGCAACTCCTTCATCAATAAGTATTTGTCTAGCATACTGAATATCCATATTAGTATATGGAATTGATTCATTATAATACTTTATTCCCTTAGGAATTGGACCTTGGAGTCTAGAAGCATATTCTTCCATAATAACATCTATGACATGAGTGTAGTTAAAAGCATAAGAAATAGCTTTACGGAAAGTTGCATTGACATTATTCATTCTGAAACCTAAATACCACATTCCAATTGTAGATGGACCGATTGTAATATTTATATTTGGATTTTCACTATTTGTTTCTATAAATGATATTGAGGGATTTCCTATAAAAGTTAAATCTCCTGAAATTAATGCTTGTTCCCGAAGGTTCACATCTGAGATATAAGAAAATTTTAAAACAGGGGTATATGGTGCACCTCGCCAATAATTAACATTCCCCCATAAAGTGGCATTATCTTCATTTATGGAAATATTAACAAATATGAACGGTCCCGTTCCAACTAAATCAATTGAACTCGTAGGTATAACACTATCGAAATCATCAGCGTGAGCTATAGGTGAAAGAATATAACTGCCAGAAAATGTTAACAAATCTATAAATGGCGAATATGGAACATTTAGATCGAATAATACTTTATATATGTCTAATACTACACATTTATTTAGAATATCAACCATTCCGCCTTGAGGTACCCAAGAAAGATCTACTCCTTCAATATCACGAAATAAATCTGCTGAAATTTGATATATATAGCCAAGTGTATTATCATGATTATGAATAATGTTATAAAGACGGTCAAAATTCCATTTTACTGCGTCTGCATTAAAATCAGTTCCATCATGAAACTTAACACCTTCCCTTAAATCTACTTCTAGTTTCATAGTATCAACCCATCGATATCCAAGTCCAAGGCGAGTAACAAGCGGGGTTTCAGGATCAGTTAAATCATAAGCAAATAATCCTTCTAAACATTGGTCAATAAATTCAATTGAAACAGTATCTAAAGCAATGTGAGGATCAAGAGATCTTATATAAGAGGATGTACCAACTATAAATTCTGGAGGGTCTTCTGTGATATTAATTTCAGTGTATTTATATTCACTCCAGGTATTGCAAATATCTTTTACTCTTAAGCTAACATTATATGTACCCTTGTGTTCATATTGATGGAATGGCTTCGGCTCATTACTAATTACTCCATCTCCAAAATTCCACTCAAATTCTTTAATGGAATCCCCATTAAGATCGTGTTGTTCACTCGAAAACCAAACTTGAGTGTAATGCATTTTATCAACTAAGATATTGTCTACAACTGGAGCATAATTTTGAATATGACATTGAAAATAAAGTGCTATAAGACCATCATCATAGTACCCAGAATACCAGCTGTTAACGCCAAAACCGGGAAAACTGATTTCCATTGGAAATTCATTACTATGGTATACCCAATAAGGAATTGGTGGAAATCCTGATGTATAACCTATCCACTGTATTGAAGCACGGACTGTGAAATATGTATCCCCATAAATCTCCCATGAATAAACTAAATCTGGAAAATCCACTAATGTAGGACCATCTGCTTCGCCATAATTGGATATGGTCGTATAAGGAGTAAATAAATCACAATCATAAGTAAAATGTTCATATAAATTTACATAGATCTTTTGAAATCTAGCAGTAAACAGATGATTACCAACAATAACCTCACTTAATTGGAGGTTCTCAAAAGTTGGAGGATTTAACTCATCAGTTAATATTTCTGTTTCTGTGTTTCCCTTTTGTTCTTGCATTATTGAATGATTGGGTGAAATAACCAGTACAAGAAATACTAGAAAAACTACAATATATATCGTTATTTTTATTTTACTTCTTTTAGATGATATCATCTTAATTTTCTTTAGATTTTTATATTTGTTATTTAAAATCAATCAACAAAATTGGATTTACTACAAATTTGTAGGTTAGAATAAAATAAGATGTTATATTATTTAAAAATTGTTAAATCCTCATAATAGTGTCAATTTTGCATCATATATTTAAAAATTCTTGATTATCATCAATAATTCTTTATTTTCTTATTTTGGTTTTCAGTAAAAAGTTAGCTAATTTATTGTTTAAATCTTTAATATTTTATTATTTATTAAGAGATTAAAACACTTTTTATTAATTCCACAGAAATCTTAATATTAACAATACTTTTAATAACTTTACTTGAATAATAGTTAAATAAAAACGTTTATCCAAAATTTATAGTATCATAATTGATAATCTATTGACAGAGCAAAATGATGAAGATAGAACACCGGAATCTCCTCATAAAGACAAAAAAAAATTACCCAATAAAAATAATGGAAAATTGAGTCGAGATGAGATAGTCAGTAATTTGACCGATCGAACTCTAATGGTATATTTTGTTCTATTAAATAAAAAGTCAATCGGAGTCCGTGAATTACAGAGACATTTAGATCTTTCTAGTCCTAGTGTTGCTAAATATCATTTAGAGAAATTGGTAAATTTACATCTTATCGAAAATAAAGGTGGTATTTATCACCTTGATAGGAAAGCTGATTTGCCAGTGTTAACGTCTTGGGTTTTGATTGGGAAAAGATTACTTCCCAAAGTCATTTTTGCAGCAATCTTTTTAACAACTCTCTTTATTGGTTACCTTCTTTTTATTTATTCTCATTGGAACAAAGATAGCTTGTTTGTTATTTTGTTTGGAGTGATATTTATGCTTTATCTCTGGTTTGACGTGATTTTACAGTTCAAACGTAAACCAATATAGTTTATTTACTTGTCTTAACATAAATTTCAACTACTGTTCTACTGTTTCATCCTCTGTTCTAAACTTTAGGATAATAAATTTGCATATACTAATGCAATTTAATAACAAATTTTGTTAGCTTATTTTAAAGGTAATTAAAAATGAATAAACAAAGAAAAGCCTGTCTTTTTTTGATTATAATTTGTATTCAATATCTCTTTATGGGAGTCAATGTAGTAAACGCTGCTTATAGTGAAAATCTTGAGTCGGAACAACCTGACGCAACCCAATCTATAAATAATGGTATTTCTCATTCTTCACCTTATTTTTTCCCTACTAATCAATCAACTCCTTTAATGACTGAAGAATATGTAGAGGCCCAATCAGAAGAATCTCTGAAGCTAGCAAACTATGATTATAGTAATGAGTATGTCCTCACGATAAACCTTGATAAATACGTCCTTACGAAAGGAGAAACTTTAACAATAAATCTTGCTCTATCCTATAATTTAAATCCCACTGCGGGAGAAATAATAAAACTAGAAATTTATAGAGGTTTTTATCGAGATTTCCGTTGGTATGATCTATCTTATTCTGACCCTTTGGTACCGATTTATTCAACAGATTTAACTACTAATGAGAATGGTCATGCTTCATTATCATTTTCTTCCACCTCTGAAACAGGAATTTATACTGTATATGCATATATCGAAGAATGTAAATCATATAAAGAATTCACGGTAGGAGATGTTGGAATTTTTTATAAAGGTCCGATGTACTTCAAATCTGACCATGAATATGCTGCTGCCGTTCATATTGTTGATACAAGTGATTTCACTGGTATCCCTTATAGCACTTTTAACTATTCCATTTCATATTATAAATATTCTTTATCATCATGGTTCACATTAAAAACTGATCAAGTTCAAACTGATGATTTGGGTTATGCCATTTTTAACACTGAAATTCCACCAGAAATGAATGATTATTATGCACTCAAATTAACTTTACGCACGTCTGACGGAGAAGCTGAATATGAAACGTTCTTATATAGATCTTGGGATTGTTATTATTATGCTTTATGGGGAGGGCAAGAAGAAACTAATCAAGACAAAAAGCAATACGTTGTAACGACAGACAAAACAATTTATTCTCCAGGTGATACCATCCATCTAAGAGTTTTGGTATTGGAATATTCGTTTATGAATGAAACTAAACGAGCTTCGAAAAATAATCTAATCCCTCTAACAATTTATAATCCAGATGATCTTGCCATATATTGGACATCCTTAATGACAGATGAGTATGGCATCATAACCTATGATTTACCTTTAGATGAAGATTGTGAATTGGGATCTTATGGATGGGTTTGAATTTGCTAATTCTAATGCTAATTATAGGTATAATGTTAAGGTAGACTTCTATATAAAACCAGTTTTTAGAGTAGAAATTGAAACAGGAGGTAAGGATTATTATTCTTCTACTTATAGTGTTTATAGGGGATATGTATATGTCTCATATTATTTTGGTCAACCTGTAGTTGGGGCTTCTGTAGAACTCACAATTTTCAACTATATGGGGGAATTGAAAAAAATTATTGAGGGGTATACCAATGGTGAGGGTCGTTTTTATTTTTCAATAAATTTAGGCTCTATAAAAGATTTAGATTATTCTTTTAGTGTCGAAGCTAATGTTGTAGATACTTATAGTCGAAGTGCTTCGACTAAAAAGATGTATACTCGGATAAAAGACATATTCGCGTACGGTTATTTATCTAATTGGGCGCCTCATCCCGAGGAAACCTTAGAATATTATTACCATGTATATCAATATATTATGAACAGTGGATCTTTTGGATATTGGTATTGGAATTATAATCCTTTGGCTAATGTCTCCGTGAAAATTGAAATTTCTGGTATTACTAATATCTCAGAAATTACTTATGACCTATATTCAACAGGAATACACATTTTCTTTCCCATTTTACCCACTGGAACTATTGAGATTACCTACCAACTTCAAGTTGATTCTATTAAAAACTCTTACTCTGGTCAATGTATACTCTGGGGTATGTATGATGATATACGTATCATTAGTCAATCTATTGTATTAGAAAATATCCCCCGGAAGTATTATTCCAATAATTCTATATATCAAGACCTAGTGAAACCTTCTTTCTCAGACATCAGTATTAATCAAAATGATATTAGCCAAAGAATTGAACTGATAATTAAACTAAGAGCAACCGATAACAATGATATTTACAAAATTCGAGTTATCTTTTCGCAAATCTCAGGATGGAGAGCTCAAACATTCTATTCAATACAGAATCAAGAACAATTTTCATTCACCTTAACGGATTTTAAAAATATCGATTCTAATGTAAATTTATTCCTTGAAATCTATGATATATATGGAAATATCGCTACAACTAGTATGAAAACAATAAGAGTTATTGAATTCATACCCTACTTAATTATTGGAGTAATTGTAGGTTTCTCAATTGGATTAGCTGGTTTAATCGCATTCCTTTCGAAAAAATTCGAGGATAAGAAGAGAATCGTTCAGAAGGATTTAATTGATAAAGAAGAACGCAAAATTTCTTTTTTAGATCCATCTGAAGAAAATAATGATGATCCTCAATAATTATACAAGAATTATGTGATAATCTATTTCCGCTTAACCGGATAAGCTATTTCAGATCGTTTAGAAATAAAAGATTTATTAAGATCCTTAGCCATACGTTGAGCAATCTCAAATGGAATACCCATTGATAAGTAATTCTGAGGAAACCAATAATTTCCAGTAGGATCAGTGGGGCCAATAATAATACAAGGTTTTGGATGATTTTCAGCCATACCTGCGGGATATGTTACAAAAGAAGCACATGAAGGACCCCAAGGGATTTGGATATTATTTGCTTTTTCCGGTTGAAAGTGAGCCAATGAACATAGATTTCTTATTTGCTCAGAAATTCCGAAGCAAATAAAAGCTTTTACATCAAGATCTTGTTCATATATAGAATCACACTTTCGAATTACAGTATATTTTCCTAGAGGTGTAATTTTACCAACTGAATTTAATTGT